>NZ_JBFPJH010000439.1:0-2411 GCF_040838255.1 Bacillus sp. C30
CATATAATTTTTTAGAACACCTTCTTTTTCAAACCCTAATTTTAATAGCACTTTATTTGAAGCCTCATTTTCAAGAAAGACAATTGCTCCGATACGTTTTAAATGAAGTGTGTGGAAATCGTATGATATAACTTCAGAAACCGCTTCAGTCGCATATCCATTTCCCCAGTGTTCAGGCAAAAAGGCATAACTTATATTTGCTCGTTTATGTTCGGAAGACCAATCATGAAAACCAATTGTTCCGATGAGCCCTTTCTTGTCTTTTAATTCGATTCCCCATTTAATGCCGCTTCTTGCGTTGTACCCCAATTTAAAATTAGTAAGGATTTGTTTTACTTGATCCAAATTTTGCAATGGTTTTTGGCCATAATGGCGCAGGACATCGGTATTAGAAAAGCACTGTAATATACTCGGTGCATCTTCGTCGGTAAGTTCTCGTAAAATGAGTCGGTTGGTTTTTAATATAGGAAACATGCTTTCACTCCATTTCTTCTGAAACTAGAATGTGTTGTTATTATATAATCTAATCTGAAAATAAAGATTATTCAAGGGGTAAGGATGATTTTGAATCTATGGCTGTTAATCATATTTATTTACGACTAGATGAATCGGGGGTATTTTTGTTTCTTACACAAGTCGGTAACTCAGGAAGTTTAAGTGAACCACATTTATATATCCATCATCAAAGGCAGGATCCATCCAAGGTGAGTATGTTTTTCACGGAAGGCTTACCACTTTATTTTCGAACTGAAAAAGGTGCGATAATGCCGGAAAGAGGGACATACATAAGTGGTAAGTAGAAGGAAATCATTTCATACAAAAAGGGTATTCCAAATTAAATTTGGAATACCCTTTTTTATTAACCTACAAATGTTTGATACAGTAAGAAAATATTTAAAACGATAATAAGCGCAGCGATTAACCACGCGATAAATGTTGTAATGCGATGGTTGACGAGTGCACCCATAATCTTCTTATTACTTGTAAACATAATAAGTGGTACTAATGCAAAGGCAATACCGAAAGATAAGACAACTTGACTCATAACGAGAGCGTAAGTTGGATTTACACCTAAAGCGATAATAACGAGAGGCGGAATCATTGTTATAAATCGGCGTAAGTATAACGGAATATGCATTCGAATGAATCCTTGCATAATAATATCACCAGACATCGTACCAACAGAAGAACTAGATAAACCTGCTGATAAAAGTCCAATCCCAAATAATGCAGCCGATACAGGACCGACTAAATTACTGAACTGGTTAAAAGCAACATCAAGGTCTTCAACGTGCAAGCCGTTTTTAAAGAATAGTGCAGCTGCTACAATTAACATACTTGCATTAATTGCTCCAGCGATAACCATTGCAATAATAATATCGATGAATTCGAAGCGGAAAATCTTTTTCTTTTGTTCATCATTTGTTCCGACTACACGGCGCTGCGTTAAGGCCGAATGTAAATATATCGCGTGCGGCATTACTGTCGCACCTAAAATTCCAGCTGCTAAAAGGATGCTATCTACACCTTGGAATTTTGGAGTGAAAAGTCCTGAGAGTAGAGGGCTTAATTCCGGTTTTGCGTAAAAGACTTGGATACCAAAAGCGATAACAACGATAAAAATCATACCTGTTATGATAGCTTCTAATGGACGAAAGCCTCTGCGTTGAAATTCAAGAATAATAAATGATCCAACTGCTGTAATTAAAGCAGCTGGTAACATCGGAATTCCAAATAGTAAGTATAAGCCAAGTGCTGCCCCAATAAATTCAGCTAAATCTGTAGCCATAATAACGAGTTCCCCTTGTATCCATAAACCGATGGAAACTGGTTTGGGGAAGTTTTCGCGAGCTACTTCAGGAAGATTTCTCCCAGTAGCGATTCCTAATTTAGCTGATAAAGTTTGAATTAATACAGCCATTAAATTAGAAGCGAGTATTACCCAAAGCAATAAATACCCATATTGTGATCCAGCTGCGATATTTGTAGCGAAGTTCCCAGGATCAATATAAGCAACTGATGCGATAAAAGCAGGTCCTAAGAATGGTAACAGTCTTTTAAAGCCTTTTGTTTGTCCACTTAACGCTAAATGGGCTGATTGAACTGTTGTACTTTGAGAAGGGACTTGTTCATCTTTTGTTATATCTTTATTCATAGTAGTATTCCCCTTTGAAATCTTAACTTGATTAAAGTTTCACTTTATTTTTACTCATTATTTCAATACATTTAGATATATGATGTGGCAATTTCATTTGAACATAAAAGTTTCCTTAATGCAAATTATATGACTGTGTGCAATGAATGGTGTGACGATGCAAAAATATTTTGGGAGTTTATGGTTGTTGAATAAGGGAGAAAATAATAAATTATAGGGTTGTTTTTGAAATTTATGTGAACATACAGCCTATATT
>NZ_JBFPJH010000440.1:0-2408 GCF_040838255.1 Bacillus sp. C30
GAGTATAAATTTCCAATATGGTATTTTTTAAGAAATTTTAGATAATGTCTTTAATATAGGATTAATCATTTTGCTTAATAAATGGAAATATCTAACATATAGATTCAACAGCCTTTATACAATCGCTCCCGTAAATTAAGTGGATTGTACCAATTTAAGAAGGGAATTGTAAGGTTTTCTCTGATCACATCCAGAAGTCAGTTTCATCTATATTTTTTTGGTGTTTTTATCATAATTTAGAAATGTTTATTTGATCAGAGTTTCATATTGTCCAGGTTGAGAATCATAATTATAAATAATGAGATAATATGTTCCTTTTTCAGCGATGTAGGTACTTGCAAGGATATTGTTATTACTAGTAGATGGATAGGATACATATACGGAGGGAGAAGAAGCAGGAACAAGAATCCAGCTTAATCCAATGTTGTTTTTGTTTTGTACAGAAATTGAAAGATCCATTTTTGAAGGAACATCTATTTTAAATATGTCTTGTGCATCATTTTGATTTAAAGAACCATTAAGAGGCGTATTGAAAGGTAGAGAGTTTGCACTGGCGATATCATTATTAGGCTCGGCTTCATAAGAGATAGGTTGGTATGTTTGAAGAGCTTTTCCAGCATTAATTAAACCGCCTGTTAAGACTTTATTCGTTAATGTTGAGAGAGGCGAGGTATTATTCATTATTTTGTTTTTAATTTCGGTAGGGCTATAGGAAGGGTAGGCAGATTGGATCAATGCTGCTACACCAGACACATGAGGAGTTGCCATGGAAGTTCCAGAATAAAATCCATAGGAGTTATTTGGAAGTGTGCTTAAGATATCAGTGCCTGGTGCTGCCACATCTACGGAAGTTTTTCCGTAATTTGAAAAGGAAGATAAAGAGCCTTTGTTGGTAATGGAAGCGACAGAGAGAATGTTGGAAAGGCTGTATGCGGCAGGGTACATAGGTGTTTGATCTGCGTTGTTTCCATTATTTCCCGAAGCAGCAATGAAGAGTGAGTTGGATTGTTGAATGGCATCGTAGAGGGCTTGACTAAATCCGCCACCTCCCCAGGAGTTATTGGTGATTTTAACACCCTTATTTTTATCATATTCAATGGCTTTAATAGCATTTGAAATAGTCCCACCATTGGTACCTAAAAATTTCAGTGGCATTACTTTGACTTGTGGTGCGACACCCACAACACCAATGGTATTATTTTTTACAGCTGCGATTGTCCCAGCAACATGTGTACCATGGGAATCTCCTGTTCCGTCATATACACTATTATTGTTATTTACAAAATCCCAGCCGTAGATATCATCAATATAACCATTATTGTCATTATCAATGCCATCACCAGGTATCTCATCTGGATTTTTCCAAATGTTATTTTTTAAATCAGGATGATTGATATCAATTCCTGTGTCGATAATACCAATGGTTATATTTGAGGATCCTTCTGTTTTAGTCCAAGCTTCTTCTACATTAATGTCGATATTAGGTGACCCCACACTACCTTGGATATTTTGACCAATATTTTTTAATCCCCACAAAGAGTTATAATAACTATCATTAGAATTGGCTGCAGGAGATACGATATAATTAGGTTCAGCATATTCAATATTAGGTGATTTGTTTAGTTTTTGTATAAGTTCTTTCATGTTAATGTCTGTATGAAATTTGATTAATTGTATTTGAGGTAGCGGAAAAGTATTTTGCACCTCAAATGAAAAATGATTTTGTAGTTGTTTTAAGTTTTCGGGGTTATTAAAATCTTTGAATTTTACAAGAACTTCGTTTGGTGTAAAATTAGTATTTCGCTCAAGTGACTGCATGATGGAATCTTTGACAGATGACTTAGTAGCAGCTTGAACATGTAGAGAAGAGCCAAATGAAAAAATTGATAACCCCAGTGATAGTGTTATGGCAATAAGCTTTTTAATTGTAATCACTTCCTTTTTGTAGATAGTGCAATGTATGCTTGTTCGCATTGGAAGGTTACAATATTTAGTTATACGGAGTTAGATTTCATGTTAAATTGTCATGAAAGTATGATCAAAATAAAACTTATCCATTAAGTTATTTACAATTCCGTTGAAATAAGCGAATGTACCTTTCTTCATTTTTACTCCAGATTTAATTTTCATAACAAACTCTTTAATAGCTTTTAAGCTAATAGTTAGCTCCTGGTCTTTAGTAAATGCTCTATTACCTGTGGAGAAGTTTGTAACTTTATTGCACTGTCTTACGACCTTCCACAGTTCTTAAATTGTTTTAGATTCACTGTAAAAAGAGCTAACTAAAGAAACAAAACGTTCTGGTACCCAGTGCGCAACAAAGTCAGCTTCTTTAATGTTTTCCTCAAGTTTAGTGTTATTCTCATTACTATTACGTTTGTTTATATCTTTTATATTTTGTTTTAAGG
>NZ_JBFPJH010000441.1:0-2404 GCF_040838255.1 Bacillus sp. C30
GCAGCTTCCATCACAATCTCACTTAAAGTTAGTTGAGCATGTGGTGTTAATGCAATATCTTCAACTGTCATGCCTGATTCAATTGCTAAACCCATTTCGGCAATTATTTCTGATGCACCATTACCCACGATTTGAGCACCTACTAATACACCATCTTCTTTACGCACCAATAGCCTCAAGAACCCTTTTCCTTCATTTGATACAAGTGCACGACCGTTTGCTGAAAATGGGGATTGAATCACTTTTACTTCCATGCCTTCTGCCTTTGCTCGCTCTTCAGTATAACCAACTGTAGCTAATTCAGGATTTGTGAAACAAACTGCTGGAATTGCCAAGTAATCAACACATGATAGTTCACCAGAAATAGCTTCAGCAGCTACTTTTCCTTCGTAAAATGCTTTATGTGCAAGCTGTGGACCAGCAATAATATCACCGATAGCAAAAATGTTCGGAAGGTTAGTACGGCATTGTTGATCAACTTTTAATAAACCGCGGTCAGAAAACTCAATACCGATTTTTTCAAAACCCATATTTTCAGTATTAGGACGACGGCCAACCGTTACTAATACGTAATCAGCGTCAACTTTCTTTTCTTCACCACCAATTTCGTAGGTAACAATTACACCATTTTCAACTTCTTCAACACCTTTAGCGGATGCATCTACTATTACTGTAACACCTTTGTTTATAAGGTCTTCTTTCACAATTTGAGTCATTTGTTTATCGAAGCCAGTTAAAATATCTTTACCTCCTTCAATAATTGTTACTATAGAACCGAGGGAAGCGTAAGCAGAGCCCAATTCAGTACCAATGTAACCACCACCGATTACAACCAATTTACTTGGAACTTCAGTTAAACTAAGTACACCTGTAGAGTTAATCACACGTTTTGTAAATTTAAATGTTGGAATTTCAACTGGGCGTGATCCAGTAGCTATAATTGCATTTTTAAATGTATATGTTTGAGCTGCATCTTTATTGGTTACTCGTATAGTGTTAGCATCCATGAAATAAGCTTCACCTTTTATCACTTCTACTTTATTGCTTTTTAATAACCCTTCTACACCACCTACTAATTTCTTTACAACGTTGTTTTTAAATTCTTGTACTTTTGCAAAATCAACATTTACACCAGAAGAAAAAATACCCATATTTTCTGAATGCTTTGTTTCCTCAAAACGATGACCTACAGAAATAAGTGCCTTAGATGGAATGCAGCCGACGTTAGCACATACGCCACCAAGATTCTCTCTTTCTATAATTGCCACTTGTTTCCCTAATTGTGAAGCTCTTATTGCAGCAACATATCCTCCAGGTCCAGAGCCAATTACGATTGTTTCTATTTCTCTCATATCCTTTTTCACACTCCTCCAAAAATTAGAAACAGGTAGGCCGAAATTGTTCATACTCTACACATTTTTCAATTTACTATTTTGTATTAGTACCATTCTTCTCTCAACCGTTTTTTCATAGTTCCATCATGGAATTTCTATTAAGTGATCACTCCCTCAAAAAAGAAACCGAACAGTCTCTTTTTTGCGATAAAAATTACGGCTTACTTGGCCGTAATTTTTTTTTCCAATTCATCTAAAAGTCGTGACGATACTGTATCAATATAGACTGTATCTTGGTATAAGCGTGACAAGGCAAGTGCTCCTTCAAGAGAAGAAATCCAGATGATAGCAATCTGCTTTGCTTGAGTATCTGATCTTAACTCCCCTTGCTCAATTCCATTCGTAATAATCTTTTCAATCATTCCAAGTAATTGATTCATCGCTATCTGTGCTTGTTCTGCCATAAGTGGGTGGGAATCATCTGCTTCTAACGTTACATTCATGATTGGACAGCCTCCTGGAAGAGGATCATTATGAACGAGAGATGTAAAAACTGAGATAAAACTTTTTAACTTATCAAATGTAGTGGATGCTTTTTTTATTTCTTCAATATAACGCACTCCCATTTGTGAAGTTGCGTGCTGAAAGGCTTGAACAGCCAAGTCATCTTTATTTTTAAAGTGACGATAAATACCACCCTTCTCTAGCCCAGTCTCTCGCATAATATCAGAAATTGAAGAACCACTATACCCCTTTATATTAAACAGAGCAGAGGAACGATCAAGAATCATTCTTTTTGTTAATTCACCTTTACGCATAGTGTCCTCCTAAAAGAAAACATTTGGTCTCTTTTTAGTATATGACAAACCGAAAAGAATTAGCAAGAAAAATAACGGAGAGAATCAATGAGTAAAAAAATAAATGATTCACTATTTTAATAGGGATCAAAATAAATACTTGAAAACATCTTTTATTTACAGAGGTGTACTCTCTGCCAATCTAGCTGCGCTAATAATAGGAGCCCACTGGAAAATTTCATCTCTTAATAAACCTGTTTTTTTGCAATATAT
>NZ_JBFPJH010000442.1:0-2401 GCF_040838255.1 Bacillus sp. C30
TTATTTTCTAGTTTAAATTCTTTTTCAATTGTATCACCAGGTTTTAAATTCGATACATTAACAACTGTTGATGGATTTAATGATAAATCAAGCGTACCAGCCGCAAATGTATTATTTGACACTTCTTTATCGCTAAAGAATGCAAATGTTCCTCCACCAACTAATGCTGCTCCTAATACTGCTGATGCGATACCCATTCCTAATTTTTTCTTTAAAGTCATGTCCATATCCCCTTAATATATATATATATTTGTTAACTTCCTAAACGGAAAGTATAACCAAACGAACTAGACGGATTGTTCTACTTTTTTATCTTTCTTTTCTCCGTCAATGCTACGAATAGCGCCAAAAATAGAAATTGCGGAATAGCCAAGTAAAAAGACTCCAGGAATAATGAGAAGTAATGCTGCTCCCGCTTTTGAACTCGCATAATTCAGTCCATAACCAACGTATGGAACTGTAATATCTGCATACTTTCCAATTACATTCTCTGCAAGTACTGGTGCTAAATCTGGTCCGTTGTTGTTATCCCCTTTTGTTTCATACATTACTTTTCCATTTGTATCTTTCACACCGATAATACGGTGAGTGATAATTTTGTCATCTTTCTCTTTAAACGTAATAACATCACCTTTTTTATATTTAGAACCATCTTTCGTTGGCTCTATCGCAATGATTGATCCTGTTAAAAATGTTGGTTCCATCGATCCTGAAAGAACGCTCTTAAATTGATATCCTATCACTGTTGGATCCCCGCCACTCGCTTTTGAAGAAATAACTACAAAAGCTAAACAAACCATTACCGCAAATAAAACAAATGAGATAACGTTGCTAATCACCTTCCAAATTAATTTCATCGTCTCTCTCCCTCTCCGTTGTTTTATGTTATTTGAAGTATACAATATTCATTTGGTTCTCTAACAAGAACACAAGTAAATAATATAACGAACAATTTGGAAATGCAATAAGAAAATTTACAATTATTAGTTAAATCATTTTTGAAATGCATACAAAAAAGACCGTGACAAAATCTCATCACGGTCTACTAGCAATTTATTTTTCTTCTGATTTCATCCCTTGGTTATTTCGGCGCAGCACTACATATAAAATCGCTCCAAATAATAAAATCGCACCTATTCCAACACTTATCACTTTCACATTCGATTCCTTTACTTCAGGTGCAACTGTATCTTTTTTAGGCATCGCAAAAGTAACATCTTCTTTTGAAAGAACATTTATAGTCGCAATCGTTTGATTATTCTTTATAATATCTACCGCACCAACTACTTCACCGCGATGAATTCCTTTTTGATACAAAGATTCTTTATCCACTGAATTAACCCGAAAAGCCGTTTTTATATTTTTCCCTTCATCTTTCTTTAGCATAAGCTCTGCACTTTTTTCCAGCTCAGAATCAACATCTTTATTTAAATACTTTGCCTTTTGGTGCCAACTATGTTTATCTAGTACAGTTTGCTTCGTAAATTGCCCAAAAGAATATTCCGCCATCTGCTTCAAATCTTCATAAATTTCAGGTCTTTGAGAAGCCATTACTACATTTATAATACGATTACCATCCTTCTCATTTAATAAAACGAGCGTATTGCGTGCTTCATTCGTAAATCCTGTCTTACCACCCATACTATATGGATTTTCAAAATAAGTAGACTTATTAAAAATAGAAACTGTTTGCGTAGATGTCGTAACCGTCGTTCTTTTCGTATTCATCGCTTGTAAAATTTCAGGATACTTTTGCACACCTCTCGTAATCATGGCTATATCATATGGCGTCGTATAATGATTTGGATCATGCAATCCATTTGGCGTTACAAAATGACTATCTTTAGCCCCTAATTGCTTCGCCCTTTCATTCATCATATTGGCGAAGTTTTCAACACTTCCTCCAATACGCTCCGCAATCGCATACGACACATCATTCGCACTCAGCACCATTAAAATCATAAGTGCAGTATTTCTATTAATAGTCTCACCAGGGTGAAACTCAATTTGATAATTACTCTTCTCTTGATCTAATGCTAATTGTGAAAACGTAAATTGATCCTCTGGCTTCGTATGCTCCATCAGTAAAATCGCCGTTAACACTTTCGTCATACTAGCAGGGAACGCACGATGATGTGCATTTTTGTCGTACAACATATCTCCTGTTTTCGCATCAATCGTAGTCGCAAACTGACTAAAAACATTCGGCCCTTCCGCAGGTGGAGGTGCCACTTGCTCCGGATTTACTCCAATATTCGTCTCAGCATATAACGTCATAGGTGTCAAAAAAAATAAACAAATAACCATAACAAAAACCGAAATTTTCTTAAAATTTACCATATGACTCTCCCTTTTCCCTTTACTTTCACATTCTATAAAATACCTCTACCAACCTATATGT
>NZ_JBFPJH010000443.1:0-2391 GCF_040838255.1 Bacillus sp. C30
CGATAACCATAGTTTATAAACGGGATTAGTTCTTTTCAAACTTTGCAACAGAACCCAAAAAACCAACATCTCGCCAATAAGTTCCGTATCCATATTGAGAAAATACGAGAAATCCAGGATAGGGCTAACTGGTCACAACTGATGAAGGATACAACGAAGTTTGGACTTGCCATAGCTCAAATGACAAATCAGGCTAATTTCAGCCTAACGGAGCTCGAAAAACTGATTGTGAACTATATTCATACAGTACCTCATCCTTACACGAAAGAATTACTTACATCAATAGGAGAACTCCATCAAATGTGGTTAGAAGTTTCTGGGTGGAGATAGAGAAATATATAATTCTTCTATTGTAGGAAAACGTGTTGCAGTTTGATTTTAAAATAGATATGTATATACAAGTTGGATAATTATTACGGTTGCTCCAAGATAAGCAAACCATTCCCAAAGGGGTGTTTCTTGTTTGGAATCAGTCCTATTGTTAAGTCCTCCTTTTTTATATCTCATTCATAAAAGGTAGACACCTCTTATGAATGAGATATCTACCTTTTATTGTCTTAAAATATTTTGCACTTCCGAAACATCCATATTGGTAAACTTCGCAATATCTTCTATATCCATTCCGTTTTTATGCATGCCACGGATTAACTGTTCTCTTTCGGCTAATTTACCTTTTTCCATTCCTTGCTCAATGCCTTCTTGAATACCCTCTTCTTTACCTTCTCGTCGCCCTTTTTGTTCGGCATATTTGAATTTAGAGGCTTCATCAATAAGTGCCTTCTGTCTCGCTTCATACGACATACGGAATGCAGGATCTTGACTCATCTTTTCCCACTTTTGCATCGCATCTTTTAAAATTGGATCTCGATTCATGGCGATCTCCTCCAAGGTATGCGTTAATTGTGTATCCTCATTTGCGGATAATAACAGTAACCATCTAACAAAAGCATCTTCCCACGGGTTCACTTGTTCTTCTTTCCATTGTGCCATTAATTTAGGAATTTCAATCACATGGAGTTCTAAATCATCTAATAGTAACTTTTGCAACTGAATATCCCATAGTTTTCCTGTCGTATGGAAGTTTTCATACTCTGAAAAGACAGGAAAGTTCAATATATTAATGGTAATCGTTTTTCTTAGCGCATCATAAGACTTTCCTTTTTGCAATTGAGAAGCATATAAGCGACTCCAATAATATAAGCTACGTTTTAAAAAATGATGTTGGTCATTCAGCTGGATTTCAACTGAAATTTGTGTTTTGTCCTCTAATGTAGCTAATACATCTAGAATGGACAATTTATCGTTTTCATATTCTCTATGCAGGTGTGGGTCTTCTATTTTTAGCGTTTGAATGGGTGAAGATAGTGAAGACGCCAAGATCACATTCAAGAACTGCATTAATATCTGTTCGTTTCCTCTGGATCCAAATAATTGCTTAAAAGCAAAATCAACTCGTAAATTGACTAAAGGCTGATTCATGGTTAGAGTCACCTTTCTTTTCGGTATTCTATATGTCTATTGTATCGAAGAGTAAAGAGAAGAAGCAACCCTTGATGACTAGTTTGGTGGGTTTTATTTTTATTAATCAGTACGGTATGTGAAATTATATACTATACTTCAACATACAGAGAGTGTTTCGATCTCTTTTATCTCTCCAATACCCTCCACTTCTTTCAACGGTTTATTTGTTCTTTATAACGAGTTTTATCTCTTTTACATAAAAAACCATTCCATTTTCTCCTTCTTTGCCTTACAAAAGGAAATGAGAGGTCTTTTTTGTATCGTTCTAACATTTCACCTTTTGGCACATCTTCATTCTCAATTATTTGCAGACTCATAGTAACACATGCTACCTTGCGCTGTTTCTCTCATCCCTTTATACTAAAATAGTATATCTATCACAATGAGGTGTCTTATTATGAACAAAACAGAATTAGTCCAAAAAGTCGTAATGGAATCTGAACTAACTAAACAAAAAGCAAGTCTCGCTGTAGATGCTGTTTTTCAATCTATTCAAAATGCGCTACAAACTGGAGACAATGTACAACTTATTGGCTTCGGTACATTTGAAGTACGAGAACGTGCTGCCCGTGAAGGACGCAACCCACATACTGGTGAAGCTCTTACTATTCCTGCGGGAAAAGTACCTGCCTTTAAAGCGGGGAAAGCATTAAAAGACGCTGTAAAAGCTGAATAATCTCCATTATTCAGTAGCATGAATTCATTAGGATTCATGCTACTGTTTTTTTATAAACGAATAGTGGAGATCGCATGTTTATATACAAGTTGTTGCTTCCCTTCAGCCTCTATCAAAACCGAATACAGGTCATATCCCTTTTGTTTTCTTCAAGTGATAGCGAATTCTTTTATCTAACTCAGGTCCATATTGAT
>NZ_JBFPJH010000444.1:0-2377 GCF_040838255.1 Bacillus sp. C30
GTCATAATAATTGTGAGTATCATATGGGAAAAGTACATCCATACTGCACAGAAACGTGTAAGATTGGTCAAGAAATTCAGCAATTAGGTTCAAGTTTGATTACAGATGAAAAAAGTCGAGAGTATAAAACAAAAGTGAAGTGGGATCAGGTATGTCAAGACGTAATGGGATTGAAAAAAGATGGCCTGACATACGTTCAAATCGCGGAAATATTGGGGTGCGACAAGAGTACAATCCGCAGACAATTGAAAAAACGAGGATCATTAGAGTCATAAAGAAGATGATAAAAGGGAGTAGGTGAATCATCATTTGTTTAACTGGCTAAAGATATATCAAGAATTAGAAGGGGAAATTGAGTACATTGAGTTTAATCTACAGCGCAGTAAAAGAGAATTAAAACGTTGGGTAAGTGGTGATTTACAAGACGTCCGTTTAACAGCTGAATCAGAAGGTGCGAAAGTAGAAGGCCATATAGAACGGATTGAATATGAATTAGCACATAAGATGAATGATTTATACGATTTAAAACAAATAATTGGTAAGTTCAAGGGATTAGATCATCAAATATTGAAGATGAAATATATAGACGGTATGACGTTAGAACAGATTGCTGATAGTGTAAGTTACAGTTTTAGTCATATAAAAAAGAAGCATGCTGAAATTTTAAAAGTCATACGATTTGCTGAAAAGGAAGGTATCATTTAGGTTCACTCCTAAAGTGAATCGAAACCCTTGTAAAAATGAGTTATAGTAATAACATAAAGAATTGATGAAAGGGCAACTGAACGTATAGGTTGTTCTTTTGTTTATGTGTAGATGTTAAAATATTACGTACCGTAATATTAATAAAAAATAAGAATAGATTGTATTGAGTTTAAACAAAAAAAATCTCATCATTACATGACTTGATTTGGAACATTTTTTTTCACATATCATACAATAACCCAGAAATAAGAGCCAACTTATCAAATAATAGAATGATCTAACAATTAATAGGTTCATTTGTTTAGCTATTAATTTAATTCAAACAGCATCGGAAAAGGAGTAAAACAGCTATGACTATAACCTCTTTGATTACCGTATTGTTGCTTTCGTTATCATCTAGTATTGATAACTTTGGGGTAGGAATATCTTATGGCATTCGGAAGATTCGTATCGGAATTCTGTCCAATTTTGTGATTGCAATTATAGCTTTTGTTTTTAGTGAATTTGGTATTATGTTTGGGCAATACATTGTGAAAATCTTCCCAGGTACATTGTCTAGTGTTATTGGTACAGTATTTTTATTTGTAATTGGATTAAGGATCATTTTGCTAACTATTCCAAGGGAAAATCAAGTCAGTCAAGAAATATTGAAGGATGATGAGACTACTTCAAATGTTGTTACTGGATATTTGAAATCACCTGAAAAGGCTGATCTTGATAAATCAGGGGATATCAGTTTTTTCGAAGCAATTGTTTTAGGAATTGCTATTTCTATGAATGCTCTTACGAATGGATTAGGTGCAGGATTATTGAAACTTTCTCCATTTGCCATATCGTTAGCAGCGGCTATATTTAGTTTTCTTGCAATTTGGTTAGGTATTAAATTAGGGGAAAAGGTTGCAAATGTAAGAATTGGAGCATGGACACTTGGACAATTTAGTACTGTCTTAAGTGGAGTAATATTATTATTAATCGCTGTACACAATTTATTTTGAAGGTATATTGAAGATATTCTCATTTGAATTTTTGTCAGCGCTGTTATCAATTATTATCATTGATTTAGTAATTGCAGGTGATAAGGCAATTGCAATTGCCTTGATTGCAAGAAATTGACGAAAGAACAGCTGGTATACAGTTATTCTTTCATTATGTAAAAAAACGAGTACTGGTGACGGAGTACTCGTTTTTTGAAACTTACAGTCTACTATTATTGTTGTGAGAATGAGTCCTAAATAAATAATAGTTTGACAAGTAAGGATTTCAAAATAATATATGTAAAAAGGATAAAGACTGTTACCAAAAAACTAATTAATTTCGTAATATTTACCAAATTTCAGACATAATCGGAATGGAGAAGAATACAATCATATAGAACGTAGTCAATATTTTTTCCGAGAGAGCATGTAGGTTGGGGAGTGCTCTCTTTCGTTTGCACACACGGAGAAGACTATACATATAGTAAAATATGGACAAACTCAGTTGTCCTATTTCAATATCATACACATACCTCTCTCTGTGGGAAGAGCATCTTTTGGCTTGGGATGCTCTTTTTCTTATACAAAAATAGGGAAACGAAAAGGGGTGAAGATAGATGGAGCTAACTCAACTTGAGAAAGTAATTGCTATTGGTACAATTCTTTCAGCGTTAACTGAAGGTGAACTTAAAGAGTAT
>NZ_JBFPJH010000043.1:0-21238 GCF_040838255.1 Bacillus sp. C30
CTATTATAAAATCCCGAAAAATTTATTTACACAACTTATCATAATAAGCATAGATACCGCAACACACATTACAACCGCATTACGATCTTGCTTTTCTTTTTGTAAATGCTCTACTTTTTTACTCATATGTACAATCCTCTTTTTAAAAAAAGTGTGAGATAGGAAATTTTTCTTATCCGATGCGAGGTGAATACGAAAACCCTCTCTATCTCACATACACAATAGAATGGAATTGTCATTTTATAAATAAAATGACATGACGTTATGTCGCAACATAGGGTATTTGTGTCGCTACGTTTTCTATTATAAAAAATAGTTGTGCAAAACTAGTGCATTTTTTATGTCAATTGCCCTGATTGAAAAAATCAGCCATCCATTCAATCACATAAAAAGAGTTTTTTATTATTTTCATGTAAACTATACAAGTAGAATGAATAGTTTGGGGTGCACAAGATTATGGTGAAAATTTTATTAGTAGACGATGAAGAACGTATGTTACGATTGTTAGATCTGTTCTTAAGCCCTCGTGGCTATTTTTGTATGAAAGCTACTTCTGGCCTTGAAGCGCTAGAATTAATCGAACAAAAGGACTTCGATATTATTTTATTAGATGTTATGATGCCGAATATGGATGGGTGGGATACTTGCTATCAAATCCGTCAAATTTCCAACGTTCCAATTATTATGCTAACAGCTCGCAACCAAAATTATGATATGGTCAAAGGTCTGACTATGGGAGCAGATGACTACATTACAAAACCATTCGATGAGCATGTATTAGTCGCGCGAATCGAGGCTATATTACGCCGTACGAAGAAAGATGGCTTTATTAGCTTCAATGGTATTGAGTGGGATAAAACGAAACATACTGTTACAGTTTATGGTGAAAGAATCTCACTAACTCCTATTGAATTCTCGTTACTTGGACTCTTTTTACAAAATACAAACCGTGCTTACAGCCGTGATGATTTAATTGAAAAAATTTGGGGATATCAAACAGACATCGAATACAGAACTATCGATTCACATATTCGTAATATCCGTGATAAATTACGCAAAAAAGAATTTCCAGTTGAAGATTACTTAGAAACCGTCTATAAAGTCGGATATAAATGGAAAAGTGAATAATTACTTTAATCAGTGGGGATGGATAAAACCCCACTGATTAAAGTTTCACTCTATATGAAATAAGGTATGGTGAGAAAATGAGCAAACTTTCCCTTAAAGTTGGGACATACTTTTTAATATTAGCTTTATGTATTGAAACAATTGCCTTCGTATCTTTTTATAAGAACCTTTCAAACATACGCATTGAAGAGGAAACTCTTGCTCTTTTAGAGAAAGGAAATCGCTATAGTAAAATGATTAAAAACCGCGCGAAGTGGGGTGCATATTCTAAAGAAAGGCAACTCACAGAAAGCGCTGAACACAGTAAACGGCCTAAACGTGCTGTGTACCCCGAGTTTGATATCAACACTGAGGCTGAACACTTAGTTGAATCAGAATTAATTGCTAACTCTGATATAGCTATCATTATAACAGACAATAACGGCAAAATTATTTCTACCTCAGAACCCGTAACGAAAGAAATGCAAAAACAACTTACTTGTAAAACTGAGACTATCCCAGAAGGTGGATTAATCGTTGAAAAAAACTGGAAAAAATCAAAATTCATCTCAACAGTAAGCCCGCTGGAAATTCAAGGATTTCAAGGTAAGTTATATATGTTATTAAAGACATCTTTCTTAGAAAATATGTTACTTAAACTCATGAATCAATTTCTTATCATTAGTGTTTTGACAATTATTTTAACTACTATTTCTGTCTTTGTTTTTTCTCGTGTTATTACAGAACCGCTTATAAAAATGAAGCGGGCGACAGAAAAAATGTCAAAATTAAATAAGCCGATTCAATTAGAAATTAAACGAAATGATGAACTTGGAAGCTTAGCAAAAACGATTGAAGATTTATCTAGTGAACTTACGTATATGAAAAAAGAACGAAACGAATTTCTCGCTAGTGTAGCGCATGAATTACTAACTCCATTAACCTATATGAAAGGTTATGCAAAGGTAGCAAAAAGAGATTCTCTAACGAAAGAAGAACGTGAAGAATACTTACAAATCATTGAAGACGAAACGGATAGTGTAACCGATCTCGTACAAGATTTATTTATGCTTGTACAATTAGAGCAACACCAGTTTGTTATAAAAAAACAAAAAGTAATTCTTAAACCATTTTTAGAACGAATGGTTGAAAAAACAAAAACAACATTAACAAACAAACAAATGCAACTCCATGTACATTGCAAAGATGATTTAGAAGTTTGCATAGACGAAAGACGTATGGAACAAGTTATGTTAAATTTATTACACAATGCTTATCAACATTCACCAGAAAACACTTCTATAATAATACGTGTACTAACCAGTGTAAATACTTTTACAATAAGTGTACAAGATGAAGGTGAAGGTATTCCAAAAGAAGATATCCCACATGTTTTTGATCGCTTTTACCGTGTCGATAAATCCAGAACACGAGCTACAGGTGGAAAAGGTATCGGACTGGCTGTTGCAAAAGAAATTGTAGAACTTCATAATGGTTCTATTGAAGTTAAAAGCGAATTAGAAGTCGGAACAGAATTTATAATTGAATTACCATTTGTATAATATATGCGTGAAATCACCAGTAGTAGTCAACACTACTGGTGCTATTTTATTTATAAAACCAACTATTATAAGCTAAGCTTTTGAAATTATTCTTATTTCAATATAAAATATAGGTATAACTGTCAAAGATTTGGAGGGTGATACAATTGGATATCCATGTATTAACAAAAGACGAAGCAGAAATTTACTTAGAACTTCGAGTAGAAGGATTAAAACAAAATCCGGAAGCTTTCAGCTCTTCTTATGAAGATATTATTAATAAAGAGTGTGCTATTGAATATAAAGCCCAAAAATTAGCACAAGATGAGAACTATACACTAGGTGCATTTAAAGATGGCACTTTAATCGGAGTTGCAACACTGGAAACGAAACCATATGTAAAACAAGAACATAAAGCAAAAATCGGTTCAGTATACGTGTCTCCAAAAGCACGCGGACTTGGAGCGGGAAAAGCACTTATTAAAGAATGTCTTGAGCTTGCTAAATCTTTAGAAGTAGAGCAAGTTATGCTTGATGTTGTTGTCGGAAACGATGGTGCAAAAAAACTTTATGAGTCATTAGGCTTTAAAACGTTTGGCGTGCAAGAACGTTCATTAAAATATAACGGACAATATTGGGATGAAGAGCATATGGTTCTTTTCCTAGATGAAGAAAAGTAATAAAAAAACATCCTCCATTTATGAGGATGTTTTTTTACTTTCTTGTAAACCATGCTGTATATAATAATTGAATGGCCTCTTCAATTTCTTCCTCTAATAAAGTCGCAAATCCAAGCAATACTGTACTTTTGGGAGAAGTCCCTTCCTTATAATATATCGAAGCAGGATACACTTTAATACTCCTTTCAGCTGCAGCTTCCATTAATTCTTTCTCTTCCATCCCATTATGCACTTTTAATAAAATATGTAGGCCGGAATCTTCCCCTATTACTTCAATGCGATTAGAAAAATATTTTTCTAATACCGAAACAAGACGGTCTCTCTTCTTTCGGTACACAACACGCATTTTATGAATATGTTTTTCCCAATGCCCGTCATTTAAAAATTTCCTAATGATCTCTTGATCCATTCTTGAAACGCTTTGTGTGTAAAATAAATATTGTTGTTGATACTTTTCAATCAATTTCTTTGGTAACACCATATAGCTCATCCGTAATGATGGCAACAATGCTTTAGATAGCGTCCCCATATAAATAACTTTCCCGTCTGTATCTAACCCTTGCAGTGCCGGTATAGGTTTTCCCGAATAACGAAATTCACTATCGTAATCATCTTCAACAATATACCTACCTTCTTCTTTCTTCGCCCATTGTAAAAGCTGCATCCTTCTCGTGATAGGCATAATCATCCCATATGGAAACTGATGAGAAGGTGTAACAAACACAATATTAGCTGAACTATTTTCTAACTCTGAAATACAAATACCATCTTTATCTAAAGATAACATTTGAACATTTTGTTCACCCTGCTCGAAAACAACCATCTTTCGGTGGTAGCCTGGATTTTCAACTGCATAGCCACTTCCTTTTAACAATTGAAATAACAACTTCACTAATATTTGCGTACCAGCTCCGATTACAATTTGACTAGCCGAACATCGCACACCTCTAGATTCATACAAATAGCTCGCGATTGCTTCTCGTAAACTTACCTCCCCTTGCGGATGTCCAATAAAAAGTAAATCTTTATTTTCAAATTGCCATACCTCGTTCGTAATTTTTCGATATACATGAAACGGAAAAGTACTAGTATCCACACCCGTTTGAGTGAAGTCAAATTTATACACCTGCTCTTGAAAAGGTACTTCCCCTATTACCTCTTCGCTACCTTCCGCATGAATCATTTGCTCGATTTCACATGCAAAATACCCTTTTCTAGAAATCGACTCAATATATCCTTCGGCAAGAAGTTGCTCATAAGCTGCCTCTACTGTATTTTTACTTACTTGTAAATATGTTGCTAGCTTCCTCTTAGCCGGTAATTTCGTAAAAGCCGGAATCGTTCCATCTTTAATTTCTTTTTTTATATACTCATACAACTGCACATACAATGCCTTCTTACTATTCATATTTAAATTAGGCGTTAATTCTAACATAATATCTGACCCCTTAATAAAACTAAAATCTGATACTTTTTACAGTACCAGATTTTATATATAATTCCTTTTATCATGTCACACATAAAAAATCAAATACTAAAGAGGAGATGCATGATCATGAACAAAAGTAGACGTATCGGACTCATTATGATTATTACAGGAGCCACATTATGGGGATTATCTGGACCGATGATTCAATGGCTATTTCAACATACTAACGTATCATCACTTGATTTTTTAACAATTCGCTTGTTGCTTGCAGGAATATTTTTTTTGTCTTTCTTACTAATAAAGAAACAAAACATATTTCAAATTTGGAAACACCCTAGACATTCTATACAGCTTATTATTTTCTCTATTCTTGGCATGCTTGGTGCGCAGTACGCTTTTATCGAAACAGTTCATATTAGTAATGCGGTCACAGCAACACTCTTTCAATTTCTAGGCCCTGTTCTTATTACAATGTATGTTGCATTTGAGCAAAGAAAATTCCCTGCTTCTATGCAAATACTCGCAATTATAACTGCGCTAACAGGAACATACTTTATTATTACAAATGGCTCAATCGAAAATATTGTTTTATCTAAAGCAGCCATTATTTTCGGACTATTAACGGCAATAGGATTTGCATTTTATACCCTTCATCCAGCTTCTCTCATTAAAGAATGCGGAACAACTGTAGTAATTGGTTGGGGGATGTCAATTGGAGGGATTGCACTGCTTATTTGTAATCGTTCTTTTGGGTGGAATCAGATTTCGCAAACTTTCACACTTCAAACTTTTTCTATGCTTATTCTTATCATTATAAGTGGCACTCTTTCTTTCCTTCTTTATATCGGGAGTCTTAAATATTTAGCAGCAACAGAAACAAGTATTTTATCTAGCATTGAACCACTTGTAGCTGCCATCGTTTCAATCGCTTGGCTTAATGAGTCTTTTGGAGCATATCAATTATTAGGCGGAGTATGTATTGTTCTTTCTGTTATTTTCTTAACAATGCCTCAAAAAGAGAGAGAACCAACCTTTTCAACTGAACAAATATAGAAAATGTCAAAAGAGGTCGTACAAAACTTACGACCTCTTTTTATGATTTAAAGGAATTGTCTCGTCTTCTAGCAAATACAATTACACTAACAATAAAAATTAGGAGTGTGGCACCATGAAAAAAATCGGAACTATGCTACTTTTCTCCTTCCTCATTACTGGCTGCGCGCAATCGCAACCCGATTCAACAGCACCTAAAAAAGAAGTAATAGAAACGTCATCCTCTCAAATTAACGCACCTTCCTTTTTTCACCTTAGTGTCTTAAAAGATGTAAATTGGGAAGAAGCACCATCATTCGTAGAAGGAAAAATACCGTTAAAAGGCATTGAAAGAAAAATTGCAATGGCTGATAGCTCTATTATCGCAAATGAGCAAAATGAAATAATGTGGTTCTTCCTGGATCCTGAAATGCCAACTGGAAAACTATCTATTATCGCGTTAAAACAAGGAACTACAACTCCAACACCAGTACTCTTTCAAAAAGAAACCTCCAAACAAACTTGGACTACTTCAAATACAGTCGATACAACCGTAAAGGAACTCCCTCTCGTAATGTCACTACCTTCATCTGGATTATGGGTATTAAACATATATGTGAATGAAAGATATTATGATCAATTTGTAATCAATGCCGAATAAAGTGACAAAACTGAAACACTTCCTTACAACAATGTAATTTCTACGTCACGTACTTCGATAGGTGGATTATCTCTCTTCTCTTATACTTAAAGTAAGAAATGACGCGAGGAGAGATGAGAGATGAAAAAAATGATAGAAGTGATCGTAGCAGTAACTGAGGTTTTAATAAATGGTAAACAAGTTGCAATGGAGTTAAATAAATAATGAAAGGAGCTTGAATAAATTTACACTTCTTCATTATTTTGATTTCTTATCTCAAAAAAAGCAGTGCCTTTTCAAGGCGCTGCTTTTGACTATTTATAACTTGGCATTTTCGTAATCTGTGCCACACCTGAATCAATGGCTGCTTTCGCTACTACTTCTGCAACACTTGGAACAACTCTTTTATCTAATGGATTTGGAATTACATAATTCGCATTACGCTCTTCGTCCGTAATTATGTTAGCGATCCCATATGCTGCTGCTAATTTCATCTCTTCTGTAATATCAGTCGCGCGTACGTCTAATGCACCACGGAATATACCAGGGAACGCTAATACATTATTTACTTGATTTGAATAATCAGAACGACCAGTTCCAACTACAGCAGCTCCAGCTTCTAATGCATCTTCTGGGAATATTTCTGGAATTGGATTCGCCATTGCAAACACAATCGCTTTCTCATTCATCGTCTGTACAAGTTCTTTCGTTAATACGTTAGGAGCAGATACGCCAATGAAAATATCAGCCTGATGAATCGCTTCTTTTAATGTTCCACGTACATATTCGCGATTTGTCTTCTTTGAAACTTCGATTTGTGCTTCGTTCATCCATGTTTCACCTTCACAAACAATACCTTCTAAGCTAACTAACGTAATATGTTTTACGCCAGCTTTTAATAATAATTTTCCAATTGCAATTCCTGTCGAACCCGCACCGTTAATAACAATTTTCACATCATCCATTTGTTTACTTACAACTTTTAGTGCATTAATAACAGCTGCTAAAACGACAATAGCCGTCCCATGTTGATCATCATGGAATACAGGAATATTCGTTTCTTCTTTTAATCGTCTTTCAATTTCAAAGCAACGTGGTGCTGCAATATCTTCTAAATTAATTCCTGCAAATGTAGGCTCTAAATTTTTAACAAGGGTAACGATTTCATCCACATCAGTCGTCCCTAAACATAACGGGAAAGCATCTACATTCGCAAACTTTTTAAATAAAATACTTTTCCCTTCCATAACAGGTATAGCCGCTTTCGGTCCAATATTCCCTAAACCAAGTACTGCAGTTCCATCTGAAACAACTGCAACCATATTACCACGTGCTGTATAGTCATAAGCTGTTTCCTCATCTGCCGCAATTGCTTTACAAGACTCTGCTACCCCCGGTGTATAAGTCAAACTTAAATCGTCCGCTGTATTCACTTCTACTTTACTTGTAATTTCAATTTTCCCTACTAACTCTTTATGCAATAACAATGATCTTTCATTAATTTGTTTTTCTAACATACTTATAATCTCCCCTTAATTTGACAAGCTAGCTATATGAATATAGCTAGCTTGTTTGATCATGAAAACATTTTTAATAAAATTGTCGCTGTTACGACCATTGCAGCCCCACCTAAACGCGTTGAAATTTGTGCGAACGGCATTAATTCCATACGATTTGAAGCTGATAAAATAGCAACATCTCCAGTTCCACCTAAACCGCTATGACATCCAGTTACAATCGCTGATTCAACTGGATACATTTTCATCACTTTTCCTATAAGAAAACCTGACGCTACCATTGTAAGAACAACCGATGCACAAACAACAACATATCCTACAGAAAGAACTGCCGCTACGTCTTTTAACGGAATATATAGCAATCCTAAACCGACCATTAGCGGCCAAGTTAAATTCTTTGAAATAAATTTATATAAATGGAATGCTCCTTGTTCCATTTTTGCTGGCATTAATTTAAAGTATTTCACAAGTGCCGCTGAGAAAATCATAATGATTGCTCCTGGAATACCGATGAACTTAGAAGCAAATCCTCCAAAGATGAAGAACGTACACGCAATTAATAAACCTGCTCCCATTAATGAGAAGTCAATTGGCTTCTCTGTATTTTGTTCTTTTAATAACTCTGCTTGATTATCTGTTTTCACTAATACACCGTTACCACTAAGCTCAGGTCTCTTCTCACCTAAACGCTTCATATACCCTGCACTCACGATTGCAAACATATTCCCAATAATAGCTGCCGGAATAAGCTGTGATACAAACGTTGCTGATGATTCATTTAAAATATCACTATAAGCTAGCGACAATGGTAAAATCCCTTCTCCGATACCACCACTCACAATTGGTACGATGATAAAGAAAAATGTCTGCTTCATTTCAAATCCAAATAGTGAACCGACTAATAAGCCCACTGCTACAGAAGCTAACGTCCCTACTACTAAAGGAATAAACATACGAACGAAACCTTGTACTAATACTTTACGGTTCATTCCTAAAATACTTCCAACTACTAAACAAGAAATATATAAATATAAAAAGTTCGATTTTTTCATTAACATGGTCGCAGCTTCCATTGAAGCTGGATTCATCCAGTTAAAAAATACAAGTAACGATGGAATAAATAATGAGAGAATTGCTGGACCACCGATATTTTTTAATATTGGAATTCTCATCCCAATGTCACCTAAGAAAATACCCATGATCATAATAACTGCAAAACCACCAATCATATCTGCTGGTAATTTATTATATACAGATGCTCCATAAATAATAGCAGCCAATACTACATATAACGGTAAAGGTATAACACCGATTTTAACGTTCATAATTTTAGAAGCGAAAGATTCACTTTTCAATTCATTGCCTTCAGAAAATGATACCGCTTCCACATTCTTTTGAATTCCCATATGGCACCCCCTTGTTTTCTTAATAACAATATTAAAACGCTTTCAATAGTAAAAATAGCTTTTGTAAGTTTTGTAACTACTTTTGTAATTAAAAAAAGTATAAGCGACCTATAATAAGTCGCTTATACGTAAAAGTCTATTTTATTTTGGTCAATACACCTTAATTTACTCACCGGTCTTCCCACATTTTGATACACCATTTCATTCTCTAATACTCCGATTTCAGTCAAAAACATTACATACTTTCGAATAGAAACTCTCGAAACCCCTACTAATTGTGCCATTTCATCAGTTGTAAATGCTTGTCCATTAAGTGATTCGATTTTCTTCCAAATTAATTGCAATGTTTGCTTTGTTAATCCTTTCGGAAGCTCTTTATAGTCAAAGGACTCTCTTTTTTCTTTTTGTAAAATTAACGAATCTAATTCCGATTGACTAATTTTTTGTTGTTCTTTCATGAAAGTAAATTTTTCTCGATACACCGTTAATGCTTCCTTAAAGCGTTCAAATGTAAATGGTTTAATTAGATAGTCTACAACTCCATATTGTAATGCTTTTTTAATACTTCCCATATCATGTACAGCTGAAATCATCATAATATCAATTTCTTTTTCTTGATTTCGAATATACATTAAAAGCTCAAATCCAGTCTCCTCAGGCATAAAAATATCAAGTAATATGAAGTCTACTCGTGACTTCTCTAACACTTCTATCGCTGCTTTAACTGAGTTAACTGCATGGACAAGTTCAAACCCTCCCACTTGCTCTAAATAATGCGTATTTAACATCGCAACCATCGGATCATCTTCTACAATTAAAACTTTAATCATATTTGCTTCTCATCCCTACCTTTAGGTATTTCAATTGTTATCGTTGTTCCCTCTCCTAATAAGGAGGAAATGTGAATCTCCCCATTTATTCGCTGTATACTTTCTTTTACAAGATACAAACCATAACCGCGATTATCCCCTTTTGTGGAATAACCTTTTGTAAATAATGCATCCACTGCGTCTTCTTCTATACCTTTCCCCGTATCTTGTACTGTAATAGTTAATGCATTCTGATATTGTATCTCAACTTCAACTTGTTTCTTTTTGCAATGTATCACTGCCTCTAATGCATTATCTATTAAGTTCCCTACAATCGTAATAAGTTCATGAGTAATACTTTCATCATATATTTCCGGCAAGTAAGAATCTTCACTTATAATTAACTTTATATTTTTCTCCCTAGCATAGCTAAGTTTACCTAGTAAAAAACCAGCAAATACTGGACTTTTTATTCTTTTCATAACCCCACCAATTTCATATTGATGCTCTGATACCATGCCGCTTATATACTTTTGTAATTCTTCATATTGTTTCATATGTGTAAGCCCTAATACGACATGCATTTTATTCATAAATTCATGAGATTGTGCCCGTAACGCTTCCGCATATAGCCTAATACCAGTTAGTTCTTCTGCTAATTTTCTAATTTCTGTTTTATCACGAAATGTTGCGATCGCGCCAACTATTTCTCCTTTTACATATAAAGGAACACGATTTGTGACAATCGTAATTCCGTAAATATTTTGTTCTTCGTTTAATTGTACCTCGCCTGTTTGCAACACTTCTTTTATACGTGAATTTGGCATATACAATTCAACATCTTTACCAATAAAGTCTTCTTCAAGTCCACTTTTCTTAAATAATCGTTTTGCCTCATTATTTATTAAAGTTACATTCGCCTCTTTATCTACAGCAATAATACCTTCTTTCACCGAAAGCAACATCGTATTTCTTTCTTCAAGAATTTTTGCTATCCTATGCGGCTCAAGACCAAATAAACTTTTCTTTATATGTCTAGCTAGCAATATTGCTCCTATAATCCCAACTAATACTCCAACTCCGACACCAATATAAATAATATGTCTACTTTGCTTAACTCTTTCTTTTACATTATCTGCTGAAATACCGACAGCTACTGCTCCAAGCTGTTCACCTGTTTCAGAAAATATTGGTACAAACACTCGCATTGAAATACCTAAAGTTCCTTCTGCTAGCGATACATGTTCCTTTCCTTTCAATGCAGGCCCTTCATCTCCCCCAATAAAATGATGACCTATTTTTTGAGGATCTGGATGTGATTTTCTTATTCCATTCATGTCCATAACTACAATAAATTGAACACCTGTGTTTTTTAATATTCTATTTGTATACGTTTGAATTGCAGAAGTACCTGCTTTCCCAATCAAACCATCGATTACAATCGAATCATTCGCCACAATATGTGCAATTGTTTTCGCTTTCTCTGCCTGGCTATCCTCCGTTGTCCGCTCTACATTATGACTAATTAATATATCTGTAACAAGTAAAGAAAAAATTACAACTGTACAAACTAACAATGTAATCGTTTTCCATAAATTCCATAGTCTTTTTCTTTTTTTCATCCCGTTAATGACTCCCCTAATTACTGAATATAAAAATAAGTAAGGTGATATTATTTTCACCTTACTTGTTTGCTGTTATTATACTTTAAATTTACTAGTCATTGCTTGTAGTTCTTCGGCCATCTCAGCTAAGTTTTGCGAAGCCGAACTAATTTCTTCCATCGAATTTACTTGTTCTTCTGTTGAAGCTGCAACACTTTGCATACTAGCTGTATTTTCTTCTGCAGCCGCTGCAATTTCATCAATAGCGTTTGTCACTTCATTTGCATCTCCAGCGATTCTCTTCGTTGTTTCTACCATTTGATTAACTTGAGAAACAATATGAGTAGTAGAACTTAAAATTTCTGTAAAACTTACTTTCGTTTTTGTTACAACATCTAAGCCTTGTTGAACTTCCCCACTCACATTATCCATTGCCTTAACAGTATGTTCAATATCAGCCTTAATTTCTGCAATTAAATTTGCAATCTCTCCAGATGATTCTCCTGATTGCTCTGCTAATTTTCTAACTTCATCAGCTACAATAGCAAATCCTCTTCCCTGCTCTTGCCGCCTCAATAGCCGCATTTAAAGCTAATAAGTTCGTTTGAGTAGCAATATTTTGAATTGCATCAGAAATAGCTCCTACCTGCTTTGATTTCTCATCAAGAAGTTTAATAATAGCATCTGACTCGGATACCGATTTAGAAATAGACTGCATTTGTTTTGCTGTTTGTTCAACCAATTCTTCCCCTTCTTCAGCTCTTTCTCTCGCATGTAATGAGGAGATAGAAATTGATTCCGCGCTTCCAGTTACATCTTGAATTGCTGTATTTACCTGTTGTAATGTAGCCGCACCTTCTTCAACACCTTGACTTTGTGATTCAGCCCCACCTGATACTTGTTCCATTGCAATTGTAATTTGATCTGTCGCATCATTTGCTTGCTGTACGCTCGCTGTTAACTCTTCAGCCGATGCAGCGACATGTTCTGCTGAAAAACTAATTTGAGTAATCACATCTTGTAAAGAGGCAGACATTTCATTAAATGAATTCCCTAATTTCCCTATATCATCCTTGGAATGGATTGTAATTTTCTCTGTCAAATCTCCCTTACTAATTTTATGTGCCGAGTCAGCTATTTTTCTTAATGGTCTTGTAATAGACTTTGTAATGAAATAAATTAATACACTACCAAATACAATAGCGATAGCAATGACAATCAAAGTCTTATAAAACACTGGATTCGCAGCTTGGGTAATTTCTTCGTCGAACATAACTCCAACTACTTTCCATCCTGTTTTCTCATTTGTTGCAAAGATTAAATTCTTTTTATCACCTTGTTCTGTATAAGACACATTTCCTTGTTTTTCTTCATAAATTGGTTTAATCCACGGATCAGTAACTTTTGCACCTGGTTTTCTAGATGGATGACTAACAATTTGCTTATTTTGATCTAGAATAACTGCATAACCTTTTTCACCAATGTTAATCATTTTGGAAATTTTTAAGATGTTATCTAAATTTAAGTTAATTCCTATAACACCTTTACCATCTTTTACTTCTTTAGCAATTGTCACTACCATATTTTTAGTAGATGCTGATTGATATGGTGCAGTAACAATTACTTTCCCTTTATTTTCATGTGCTTCTTTATACCAAGGTCTATCTGTTGGATTATACCCATCAGCCATTTGGATAAATGGTTCTCTTATAAACTTTCCCGCCTGTGTTCCAATATAAATACCTTCTACTTCTGGATGGAGTTTTATATATTGCGCTAACTTCGTTCTTACTATTTCTTCTTGTCCGTTTGGATATGTATCCTCTGTTAAAATGTCTGCAAAGTACGTCGCATCAACAAATTTCTCTTCTATATTTTGAGAAATAACAGTATTTAAAACTGAAATATTTTCCTTTGCTTTACCTGTAATTTGTTGTTCAAAATTTGTTTTGGCAGTTTGATATGAAACACCACCGATAATAAGTCCTGGTATAGTTAAAATAATAAAAAATGAAATGATTAATTTTTTATTGATACTCATACTTTTAACCCAGTTAAATATATTTTGCATAATAAGCCTCCTTTATGTAATAGAACACTTGTGTAATTTTATACAATCAACATGTATAAAACAATATATAATGATAACATGTATTTTTTTCGTCAATTATGCATTTTTACATATCCACTTCTCCTAAACATTTTAATCCTAAAAAACAAGAGAACTTTAGCATATATAATAAGCTAAAGTTCTCTTGTTTTTTAACAGCTTCTCTTCAAAAAAATCTGCAAAACTTCTCTTACAATTCCTTAAATCTTTATCCTTCACCTTATAGTTATATAGTTCATGCTCTTCTTCCTAATTTATTTGGAGTTATTTACATAGCTAATTGCCTGACTCCCCATCTGCACCCATGCCTGTTCAAATTTTCCTCTTGGCACTTTTACATCTAAGCTATCATCGAGGGGATCTCGAATATATACAGATTCCTTATCGTACCCAACAAGTACAACACAATGTTCATTATACGTAATAGAAACATCCCCACTATTTGTTTCCCATGTAGTAAATTCATCTTCATCTAAAGGAGCATATGTTGCATTCGTAATCATGACTACCGGGTGCCCTGCTTTTACACTCTTATAAATTTCTTCTATACTCTTCCCTGTTAAGTCCACAGCTTTATTCGGTAAATATTTTTTTGCTAACTGAAAAAGTGGTCCGTGATATACACCGTATCCGGATTCAGAAAAGGTATAAATATTCCCTACAAATCCTTCATTCGGATTCCCACGTACACCATCTTCCATAAAATTAACTTTTTTTATTTCATTTGCTAATTTCATCTTATCTACAGAAACACCTGCGTATTGTAACATCATCGCTAAACTTGTTACTTCGCAGCCTCTATCTAACTCTGGTAATTGCTGAATTAAAGGCACATTTGATAACATGACTTTTTCATCGTTATTACTAAACTCTATTCGTTTTTGACTTTGTACACTTGAAAATAGTAATCCCTTTACTTTCTCCACATACGCTGTAATCCCATTTGTATATGCACCCCATATTCCTATACATAGTACGGACATACATATATACCACTTCCATTTTCGTATCACTCTCACGTCCTTTTTAATTCGTTAAATACGAATAAAATTCATCAGCATCTGTTTGAACCATAGGAACAAACTTAAGCTCTTTTCCCTTTTCAGGTTGTTCAAGATTTATCTTCTCCGCTAAATCTTGAATCTTAAAATTCGCTCTATCCATACCAAGCTCATCTGCTATTTCTATTACCTTTTGCTCATTTATTTCTCTTAATACTTGATATATATCTTTGCCATATAAATCAATATGATATTTTTTTGCTTCTTCCTGTACTTTTTGTTCGTACACTTCTTGTGCTAACTCTTCCATCTCTTTTCCTTGTTGAGCAATACCTAGCTTTTCTGCTTCTTCTCTAACTTTCGTTCCGTAGATTTCTTCCTCAATCTCTTCTATTTCTTTTCCTTTAGTTGAAACACCAAGCTTTTCTGCTTCATTATTAATTTTAATCTTATTAATTTGATCAATTAAACTTACAATCGACGTATTCTCTATAGATATTCCTAGTTTCAACGCTTCTTTCCTCACTTTTGTTTCATAAATTTCTTCTGAAAGAATTCCAACATCTTTCCCTTCTGCCGAGATACCTAATTGATTAGCTTCTCTTCCTACTTCCGTCTCATGAATTTCTTTTTCTAACGTAATTTGTTCTTTCCCATCCGTTTCAATGCCTAACTTTTCCGCTTTTTCTTCCGTATGCATTGCATGTATTTTCCCATCATTTAATTGTTCTTTACTACGCTGCGTGTAATCTGTCTTTCCTTTTGTCATTCCAGAAGGGGAGGCACCCCCTAATATACTTAAACTCATTACTCCAATAGTGAATACCGTCATCATTTTCTTTTTCAAGACTTCTTCCTCCCTCTCACGCTTTCTTTTTCCAGCTTTCCCATAATTTTTTTTATACTATACATAAACTTCATCTCTGTTAGAAATAACCTTATGATTTATCCAGTTCATTCAAAAAAACCTTACATCTTTTCTTTCCATCACAAGTTTCCATTATGTAATACATGCTACAAGTTATTCCTTAACTTTCCCTTAAAAAAGACGACCTTTTAAAAACAAGGCCGTCTTCTCACTTATAATCTTTGATTTTTTGGGAAAATCACTTCAAAACAAGTTCCTTCTCCCAATTTGCTCTCTACAGATATTTTCCCATAATGCTTTTCTACAATCCAATTAGCGATTGAAAGACCTAACCCAGCTCCTTCTGACATACTTCTTGCTTTGTCTCCTTGATAAAAACGATCAAATAAATTTGGAATATCTTCTTCTTTAACTCCTATCCCATTATCTTTCACCCGTATACGAATTGAATTACTCGTTTGTGTGCAATCAATTTGAATATGCCCATCTTCATTCGTATACTTCATCGCATTATCTAACAATATGACCATCATTTGATGGATTCTCTCTCTATCACCCATAAACGTTATATCACGTTCTACTTTTAATATCATCGCTTTTTCTTGATAAAAGGCAATTTCTTTATATGGATTTATAATTTCTTCTAACAACTTATCCAGTTCGAATGTTTTCTTATCCATCTCAATTTGATTAGAATCCGAACGTGCTAACAACAATAAATTGCTAACGAGTTTCGATAGCCGCCTACATTCTTTTGAAATTGTAGAGATATCCACGGCTTTTTCTTCTATCGTAGCAGATGGGGACTGGAATAATACATCCGTTTTTGATTGAATAACTGCAAGCGGTGTTCTTAATTCATGTGATGCATCGGAAACGAATTGCTGCTGTTTCTCCCATGAATTTTGAATAGGTATGAGTGCCCTGCCAGCTAGGAAAAAACCGATACCTATTGCACATAGACTTCCTATGCTACAACCTATTATGAGAATTAAAAATAAAGTATTTAGCATTTCTTCTTCAGCTGTTGTATCACGTACAATTTGAACTATTTTTCCATCTTCTTGAAACGCAAACGTTCTAAAATATCGTCCTTGCACTTCAATATCTTGCAAATCCCCTACCTTTTTGGGAGAAAACTTTTCCAAATCCTCTTCAAAGTTAGAGCGAAATTTATGGTTATCGCCTTCTATCTCCACTATTTTTCCATTCCAAGTTATTATAGTTATCCGTGGGTCTCGAATTTTGATATTCTCTATACGTTTTCTTGGTGGTGGCATTTTAACATCAAATTTTTCTCTATACTGAGTTATCATTTTTATAGATTGATCCACTTCATTATAAGTACGCTTGTATGTGTACGAATAAATAATACTACCTAATACACCTATTAATAGGATAAATACTAACGAATTCAATATAGTTAGACGAATACGTGTCTTTTGAAACATGCTTCCCTTTCTCATTGTTCTTTTAATATATATCCAATACCTCGGACGGTTTGAATATCTTTCTGATAACCGAATGGTTCTAATTTTTTACGTAAATGATGTACATACACTTCTACAATTGCTACTGTCGTATCTGAATCAAATCCCCAAACACGATCGAAAATTTGTTCACGCATTAAAATCTTCCCGCTATTTTGAATGAGATACTCTAGTAGCTCGTATTGTTTTAATGTCAGCTTAATACCTTGTCCATCTACTTGAATGTCTTTATCTTTTCCGAACAATTCAATTCCTTTATAGCGAATGGTCTGCTGTGTTGTTAAACTACCACTTCTGCGTAGTAATGCACGAATTCTCGCTTTTAATTCAGGGGCCTGAAACGGCTTAACAATATAGTCATCTCCACCAAAGTCCAATCCTTTCACTCGATCTTCTAAAGAATCTCTCGCTGTCAAAAACAGGACTGGCGTTTCAATCTTTTCATCACGTATTTTTTGAATCACTTCAAATCCGTCCATTTCTGGCATCATCACATCAAGCAAGATTGCATCATAAATGTTTTGCAGCGCCAAAAACAAGCCGTCTTCCCCATTCATTGCCGTATCCACTTCAAATTCATCACGTAAAATTTGTACGATAGACTCTAATAACGAGGCATTATCTTCTACTACAAGTAAGCGCATATTCTCACCTTCCACAATCTATTTCAACTCTCTTTATTATTGCATCTCTTCTCTTCATAACGAAATAATGTAATCATATTATGTAATTTCATTTTCAACTATTTCCTTCTAAAGTTTTACTCGATATAAAATTTTGAACCTTTATTATAAAGGCTCTTTCTTAAATTTTGCTTAATAAAAAATTGAAAGAAATAAGATTCCTCTTATCTCTTTCAATTTTTTACTACATATACCTTTTTACTTGGCAACTCCAAACAATTTAACTGACCACCATACACAGCCCCGCCATCAATTCCAATAATACGATTACTACCAAAATACACTCCGCAATTCTCACTACCATGAAGCGTTTTTGTTTCCGTATGGCCAAATACAACAACCTTTTCGCCGCTATATCCATTATGAAATTCATTACGGATCCACATTAATGTATATGGTTCTGATTCAGAAACTCGATTCATCGGCTCAACACCAGCATGTACAAAGATATACTCTTCTGTTTCAATGTAATGATCTAATTCTTGAATAAACGTTACATGTTCCTCTAATATATGAGATTGTAAAATCGGCTTTTGGAAGTTTTCCTCATTAACAGCAATGTCTTCTTCTACAAATCCATAGCTATATAACGTTTTATCTCCACCATTCCTTTTTACCCAATGGTTCCATGAACGTTCCTCATCAGTCGTTAACGCCTTGATCATCATATCTTCATGATTGCCCTTTAGAACGAGGGCTCCCGCTTCTTTTAACTCTTTTACCCTTTCAATTACTGCACGCGCATTTGGACCACGATCTACATAATCCCCTAATAAAATCAATTGATCCTGTCTTGCATCGTATTGAGCTTCTTCCAATAACTGTTCGAACTTTTCTATTTCTCCATGAATATCACTAATAACAAGTATTCTCTTCATTTCTTCCCCTTCTTTCTAAACCATTCTCTTTCTAATTATAGATTAAAACGACAGAAATTTCTGAATCATAATCCAAAATAGCATTTATTACAAATAAAACTATTATCCTTACAACACTGTAAGTCTCTTGTCATCCAATTCGATAATTGCAATTACTATATTTCTTTATACTAAAAGTAAGAAATGAAACAAAAAACAAGGAGAGATGAGATATGAAAAAAGTGATGGAAGTTGTAGTAGCGGTGGCAGAGGTTTTTGTAAATGGGAAACAAGTTGCAATGGAGTTAAACAAATAATGAAAAAGACAAAATTCATTCTAGACCCTTTACTCATATAAAAGAGATAAGACTTCATCATTTCTTTGATCCCTTATCTCCCAATAAGAGAAAGCCGCATCCTGAAAAAGGATGCGGCTTTCTCTTATTTTTGACTCGTACGAGCTGAAATACTAATTGCTCTATCTGTTGCTTTTGCAGCTTCATCTAAAGCTTCTTTACTATTCTTTCCGTCATACATTGCTTCTAATGCTTTTACAACTGCATCTCTTGATTCTGGGAATACACTAATTAATGCCCCTTGAGTTGCTGGAGATTGCTTCGTTGCTTGTAATTGCTCTACCGTTACTTTTAACTGCGGATACTTTTCATACTGCTCTTTTACTAATGGCTCATTATATGCATCTGGATTAATTGAGAAATATCCTGTTGCAGTATGCCATTTTGCTTGTACATCTGGCTTCGTTAAATATTTTATAAAGTCCCAAGCACCTTGCTGCGTTTCTTCTGAAACCATATTCGTCATCCATAATGATGCACCGCCAATAACAACACCATTTTGTTTCGAATCTTCTGGATACGGAATATACGAAACGCCTACATTAAACTTAGATGCATCAATTAAATCACGAACACCGGCTGAAGAATCTAAATACATAGCAACTTGTCCAGACTGGAACGCAGCACGAATATCATCCCAACTTGCTCCATACTTTCCAAGTGCACCAGCTTTATTTAATTCATCTAACATCCCAAATACTTTTTGACCTTCTTTTCCGTTAAATACCGCTTTCTTTGCAGCATCTTTACGGCCGTTTTCGTTGTCTACATATAAAGCACCTTGTGTCGCTAACAACTCTTCAAAGAACCAACCATAATTCAGCATTGAAAATCCATACTGCTTTACATTTCCGCCTTCTTTAATCGTTAACTTTTTCGCCGCTTCTTTTAACTCATCATATGTTTGCGGAGCTTTCTCTGGATCTAATCCAGCCTTCGCGAAAGCATCCTTATTATAAATTAATACTGGTGTAGATGAATTAAACGGCATAGAATACATTTTTTCATCAACTGAATAATAGTTCGTAATTGCTTTTTCTAATTTTGATGTATCGTACTTATCTTTTTTAATCCAGCTATCGATAGGCGTAATCTTTTTGCTATCAATCATATACTTCGTTGTAATTTCACTCGATTGAACAAGAGCTGGCGCTTCTTTCGTTGCAGACATCGTTTTAAATTTCGTTAAAGACTCTTCGTATGTTCCTTGGAACTCTGCCTTTATCTCGTATTTATTCTGCGACTTATTATAGTCTGCAACAAGCCCATCTAGTACACCTTGTGTTTTTCCACCCATTGCATGCCAGAAACGAATTACAGTTTTATCACCATTCTTTTCAACTGGAGCTACTTTTGCCTGTGCTTCAGGTTTCCCCTCTGTTTTACTATTTGAACAAGCTGCGCCGGTTAATGCCATTGTGGCTGCCATTAAAAGAGCAGCACTTTTTTTCAATAAACTCATCTCAATCCCACCTTTTCCTATGTATGCTTATTTAATTGCACCTTTTGTTAATCCTTTTTGTAATTGCTTTTGCCCTAAAAATAGTAAAATCAACGTTGGAATGACGATAACCGTAACACCGGCCATTACACTGCCCCAATCAGTTGCAACTTCTTGAGATTGAAGCTGCTTTACACCAATTTGAACCGTTCTTACTTTTTCATCAGTGGTTACTAAGAGCGGCCACAAATACATATTCCACGTTGTTAAAAAGCTATATACTCCAAGCGTAATAAAACTCGTTTTACAATACGGAATTACAACACTGAATAAAAACCTTACATTTCCAATCCCTTCAATAAAAGCAGCTTCTTTCAGTTCATTCGGAAGTGTCATAAAATGTTGACGTAGTAAGAAAATACCGAAAGCTGTTGCAAAAAACGGCACCGTCATCCCAGCAAAACTATTAATCCATCCGAAGTTTTGAATCGTTAAAAAGTTCGGTACCATCGTTGCTTCCCACGGAATAAGCATTGTTGAAATAAACAAGAAGAAAATTAAGTTTCTACCTTTAAACTGAAGAAAAACAAAAGCATAAGCTGCTAAACTGGATACGATAAGTTGTCCAAGCATAACAACTGTCGATACAATTAAACTGTTATATAAG
>NZ_JBFPJH010000002.1:0-56501 GCF_040838255.1 Bacillus sp. C30
TAGGAATCATCCTTTTTACATAGATTATACCCTAGATTTTAGACAGGTTCTTAGATGCATATTTAATCATCTCAGCACTTCGAATATCTGTAATATACGTTTGTAAGCTTAATTTACTGTACAAATTCTCTACTTTCCTTGCAGCTTCTTCACTACATGCTCCAATTACGATACGATCACCCTGAAAAAAATCATAAATACCAGAACCTTCTCTTAAAAACTCTGGATTCGATACAATATATAATTCATGTCTACCTTGTAGTTTATCCTCAATCCATTCTCTCATTACATCATTTGTCCCTACAGGAACCGTACTTTTCGTAACAACAATAATATCGTTATTCACATATGTTCCAATATCATCACAAGCACTACGAATATACGTTAAATCTGCTGTTCCATCTAATAAAGATGGCGTTCCAACTGCAATAAATATAAACTCTACATCATTAAATGCCGCTGATTTACTTGCTGTAAAAGTTAAATGATTATTCTCGTATGCTTCATTTATCAATTCATTTAATCCAGATTCATAAATAGGTAACTCGCCTTGTTTAATCCGTTCAATTTTCCCACTATTTATATCGAAACATGTGACTGAATGTCCCAATCTCGCCAATCCTACTCCTGTAATCAATCCAACATATCCGGTACCTATTATCGTAATTTTCATTTTCTTTTCGCACAGGAATATACATAAGAAAATATACGAATACATAGAACTCCCCCTGTGCTTCCCCCTCTCACAATAAGAATGAGAAAACTCTTTCACTTCTTTATTATATGAATCGTTTTTTTATTATTTTTTAAGATTTTGTAAAGTTAAATGATGCAATATATACAAAATGTAAATTCCCACAATTTAACACGGAACTTACTCAATTTACGTGCAACACTTATAATACTGAAACAAAAGTCATTGCTATATGAGAGGAGAGTACAATGTCATATTACAAGCCACAATATGAGATCAACCTTCTCAAAGGACACAACATTCCATATCCAATTGTCATATATTCTATTCACTGCCCTTTACAGCCAAAAGAAAAAAAGATTGAATTCTAATCTTTTTGTGATACCATATGTTATGAGCCTGTAAATAAACATCATAATTTTCAGATAAATACGATTGAAAAAATTACGTTAAACTATAAAGGGTGGGGTATTAATGGACTCACAAGTGATTTATGCCATTTTGGCATCTTTCATCACTGTACTCGTCGTTACTCCTTTAGTTATTAAATTAGCTTTCAAAATAGGAGCAACAGACAAGCCAAATGCGCGTAAAGTACACCAAAAAATTATGCCTCGTCTTGGCGGGTTAGCAATTTTCATCGGTGTAGCCGTAGGATTTGTTGTCGGTGGATTGTACGAACAAAGAATGTTATCGATAACTTTAGGTGCTATCATCATTGTTATCATCGGGATTTTAGATGATATGTACGAACTATCTGCGAGGGTAAAATTCGGTGGACAACTATTAGTTGCCATCATGATTGTCAAAAGTGGATTATTAGTGCAAGTATTATATATTCCAATTCTTGGAGATACTGAACTCGGATGGCTTGCTTATCCAATTACTGTATTTTGGATTGTAGGTATTACAAATGCCATCAACTTAATTGATGGATTAGATGGATTATCCGCAGGGATTTCATCTATCGTACTTGCAACGCTAGCATATATGGCCTTCACTAGCCCATGGGGTACTGGAGCAGCTATTATATTACCTCTAGCACTGATTACATTAGCAAGTACAATTGGATTTTTATTCTACAACTTCCATCCAGCAAAAATTTTCATGGGAGATACAGGAGCACTATTTTTAGGATACTGTATTTCTGTTATATCGTTACTTGGATTATACAAAAGCGTAACGTTATTCAGTTTTATCGTTCCAATCATTATTTTAGGTGTACCTATATTTGATACGACATTTGCAATTATCCGCCGTATCGTAAATAAAAAGCCTATTTCAGCACCTGATAAATCGCATTTACATCACCGTTTGCTTGCAATGGGATTCTCTCATCGTAAAACGGTACTAATTATTTACGCATTGGGTATTTTCTTTAGTGTAAATGCAATTATTTTCAGTAGTGCAACATTATGGTTATCCATTATTCTTCTTTTCATTTTAATCTTCTTTACAGAAATCATTGCTGAAGTAATCGGTCTTGTACACGAACGTTACAAACCAATTATTTCCTTCTATAAAAAAGTGAAAAAGCGCGAAGACTAATTGTAGTATAGCCTTTACTATTATGAAATATTCAAATAGCATCCTCTTCCAAGGAAGAGGATGCTATTTTTTATTTTTTAATCCTTATTCCCCATTTCCAAAATATAGATTGTTTGAGAGTGCCTCTATTGGAGAAAGATATACGTATAGCGAAAAAAGTATCAAATTTTCATTTTTACATCTTGATTGTCAAACTGAGGGTGAATTTTATGATCAAGCGATTACTTCAATGTATAATTTTATTTTTAACTATTACTATGTACGCATCATCGAATACAAAAGCAACTACGGACATTCAAGCAGAAGATCACCAAAGTACTCAAACTACCTCTCCTACAACAAAAATTGCGTACTTAACATTTGATGACGGACCAAATAAATACACACCACAAATTTTAAATATTTTAAAAGAGAAGAACGGAAAAGCAACTTTCTTCGTTATTGGCGGAAAGGTGCCACATTATAAAAAAACGATGGAGCGATTGATTAAAGATGGACATTATATCGGTCTCCATAGTATGTCGCATGATGTAAAACGTCTTTATACTGGCGATCCATCTGTTTTAATTGCAGAAATGGAGCAAACCCAAAGCATCGTCCAGCAAGTTACACATTTAAATACACATCTCGTTCGTGTCCCATACGGTAGCATGCCTTACTTAAAAAAGAATTACCGTGACGCACTCGTATCGGCCCAGTATAAAATGTGGGATTGGACAATTGATACATATGACTGGAAAAGCTATGATAATCCTTCCGCAATACTAGAAAGAGTACGAAATCAAAGCGATGAACAAGTAGAGGTTATTTTAATGCATGATTCTAGTGTCACAGTGCAAATACTCCCAAAAGTAATTGATTATTTACACTCACAAGGATATAAACTACTTCCCTACAATCCATCTTCCCATCTCGAAGTGAATTTTTGGAAAGACACAAGATTGTAACAGCTTTAGTGCCTATGTACTAAAGCTGTTTTATTTTTCTCTTCCCACACTTCTCATTTTTGTGTAATATTTTAAATAGTGATGAAGTTTCGAGGTGAATAGAAATGAAACGAATAGATCTCATTTTTAACGCAATACAAAAAGGGAATTATACAGAAGGTATAACAGCATCAGAACTCGCTACACTTCTACAGTTAGACCGTGCAAATGTTAGTAGCGATTTAAACAAGCTTGTGAAAGATAATCGTTTATTAAAAACGAGTACACGCCCTGTCCGTTTTTATATAGAAACGAACACTTCATTGGAAACGCATTCAACAAAGGGCACTTCATTAGATACATTTGCTATTGAAAATACAAGCCTAAAAATTGCAATTGAAAAAGCAAAAGCTTCTATTCTCTATCCTCCAAACGGTATGCATACTTTACTACTTGGAGAAACAGGTGTCGGAAAATCGATGTTCGCTTCTTTAATGCACGAATACGCAATTGAAGTGGAACAACTTCCAAAAGATGCACCTTTTATCGTCTTTAACTGTGCTGATTATGCAAACAATCCACAACTACTACTTGGACAGTTATTTGGGATAAAAAAAGGAGCTTACACAGGTGCCAGTGATCAAAAAGGGTTAATTGAAAAAGCACATGAAGGAATCCTCTTCTTAGATGAAGTACATCGCCTTCCTCCAGAAGGACAAGAGATGCTCTTCACATTTATTGATCGCGGAGTATACCGCCGCCTTGGAGAAACGGAAAATGAACGTAAAGCACGAGTGTTGATTATTACTGCAACAACCGAAGAACCAAATTCATTTTTACTAAAAACATTTACAAGACGTATTCCGATGACCGTTACGCTTCCACCACTTCGTGAGCGAACACATAAAGAACGGTTTGCTTTACTGCAACTATTTTTCACAAATGAAGCAATTCGTCTAAGGAAAGAGATTCATGTTAGTCCAAATACAATGCGTGCTTTCGTCTTTTACAATTGTCCAAATAACATCGGCCAATTGAAAACGGACGTACAAATTGCCTGTGCGAAAGCTTATTCTGATTTCGTAACAAAAAAACGTGATTCTGTCTGTGTTTCAAGTACAGATTTACCTTGGTATATGAAAGAAGGATTATTTATTGAAAGAAAGAGCCGTCATCTATATCAAATACCAAATGAAACATTTGTATTTACAGGTGATGAAGGTTGGAGTAAACATACAATAAAACCCGAAGGAAATCGCTCTTCTATTTACGATTATATTGATTATAAATATGAAGAACTTCAAGCACGCGGCATTGAAGAGGAAGAATTAGAATTACTAATAGAAAATGATATTCAAAGCTTTTTCGTCCAATACTTTAACCAAATATCTAAAAAAACAAGTCATGAAAATGTTTTTAAAATTGTGGATCGTAATATCGTTTCCGTATGTGAAAAAATTGCGGAACTAGCTGAAAAATATTTATCTAAAACTTTCGATGAAAAAGTATTTCTCGCTTTAAGTTTACATGTACAGACAACTCTACAACGTTTACAGGGCGGGAAACAAATTCACCACCCACAATTAAATCAAATTCGTACGAAATATAAAGAAGCTTTTTCCGTAGCTATGCAATGTATTCAGCTATTAGAAGAAGAATTACAAATAACAATACCTATTGATGAAGCTGGCTTTTTAACAATGTTCTTCGTTGTTGATCCAATTCCTGCCTCACAAACAGAAGTAAAAGTATTAATATTAGCACACGGTAATGGCATCGCAACAGAAATGGCAAACGTTGCAAACGAACTTCTCGGTATCGATGAAGTAACTGGTATCGATATGCCCTTGCATGAATCACCAAAAGACTTCTTAGAGCGTGTTAAAGTGTATATGAAAACACTTCAAAATGTAAACGGGCTTCTCTTACTTGTTGATATGGGATCTCTCGCTTATATTGGTGATATATTAGAAACTGAATTCAAAATCCCTGTACGTGTTCTTTCCATGACGAGTACACCACACGCACTAGAAGCAGCTCGAAAAGCTCAGCTTGGCTATTCATTAGATGCACTATACGAAACAGTGAAGAACTTAACGCCGTTCTATTTAAACGTACAGGAAGAAAAGAAAAAGCCACTATCGCCAATGAAATCCGTGATTTTAACAGCTTGTTTAACCGGCGAAGGAAGTGCTTTAGCAATTCAAAAAATGTTAGAGAACTATTTACGCTTTGATAAAGACTTAATTGAAATTATTCCGATTAGCATCGTTCATGAAAAAGATTTAACGAAAATGATCGAGAACATAAAAAAAGAGCGTAATATCATTTGTATCGTCACGAATTTCGATATGCAAATACCTTGCTTAACATATCATTTCCAAGACATTGTGAACTACACAGCTATTCAACCAATTCAAGAATTGATTACGTATGAAGAAACATATGCAAAAATGGCTGATATTCTTGAACAACAAATGCAGTGTAACGATGGAGCATTACTTATTAAAACAATTCGTTATGCATTAAATACAATTCAAGAATTGATTTCTTTACAGCTAACTCCCGACAGTTTAATGGGTGTGATTTTGCATATGAGCTGCATGGTTGACCGTCTTCAAAAAGGTGAAAGTCTCCTCCCTCATCCTGATAAAGAGAAACGAAGACAAGATGAGTACTGGATGTATATGAAAGTAAAAAAAGCATTGCAACCTATTGAAAATACATTTGAAATACAAATCCCAGATGACGAAGTATTTTATATAATGGACTTCTTCATTAAAAATCAGCCTGTAAAAAATTAAACTAGGGGATATTGTAGCACTCTATATAATTAGAAAAGGCTGTTCCAAAATGTTTTTTGGACAGCCTTTTCGCTTACTTCTTTACTTCCCTTATTCTCCCCCTTATTTCTCCCTTTTTATTAGATTTCGTATTAACATTTACATATACATTTGCTTGCATTATCTCTTGAAACAAGCTGTCAAATGCTCTCCCCTGTAAAGGCCCTTCAAAATCCTCTACTCTAGCTACACCAGTAACGACTCCTTCATTCACACTAATCCCTTGCTCTAACGGACCAAACAAACTTAAAATAACTGGACCAATTTGATTCGCTTTTCCTAAATGAATTTGGCATGACGTGATTTTTTTTATATTTTTTAATATGACCCGATATTGCAACTTCTTTAAATCTTCACTAAAAATGAGCTCTGTTACACCGTAAGCTTCTGTATTTACAGGAGGTACTTCCCTCTTCCCTGTTAACCTAGCAAAGAAATGTGTTGTCATACGGGCATTCTCCTCATATAAATTTCCCAGCACTACTTCTACTACTTTATGGTTTAGACATAATCATTTATGACTTTTTCAAATTTTAATTACGAAGAAAAGATTCACACAATCTTTACATTAAAATCGTTTCTTTTGCTTTACTCCCTCTTGTATAATGCACTTAGAAAAACAGTCTAGGAGGAAATTTTGAAAAATAATAAATACTCTTTCCAATCATTAATAGAGATTTTTCTCGTATCATTTAAATTAGGACTTACTTCATTTGGTGGTCCCGTCGCCCATCTTGGTTATTTTCATCATGAATACGTGCAAAAAAGAAAATGGATGGATGAACGAATTTACGGAGACTTAGTAGCGCTATGTCAATTCCTTCCTGGCCCTGCTAGCAGCCAAGTCGGTATGGGAGTTGGCTTATTGCGCGGCGGATTATTAGGAGCCATTATTTCATGGATCGGATTCACTCTCCCATCTGTGCTCGTTTTAGTTTTCTTCGCTTCATTTCTTAACCAATTCGAGCTTGGAAGTACTGGCTGGATTCACGGACTGAAACTTGTAGCGGTCGCAATTGTCGCTCATGCAATATGGGGAATGGCTCAAAAGTTAACACCAGACCGAAACCGTGCAACAATCGCAATTGCAACTGCCGCAATCGCCCTATTATGGCCAAGTAGCTGGACACAAGTAATTCTCATTATAGTATCTGGTTTCATCGGTTGGTTTTTATATCGTGGCCAGCCAGTTAGCCAAGCTCATAAAATAAACGTACCTATTTCAAAAATGGTAGCCATATCTTGTCTCGTCTTATTCTTCGGACTATTAATACTGTTACCGATGTTACGATCATACTCTTATTTCATCTCTTTATTTGACAGCTTCTATCGCTCTGGTGCACTTGTATTTGGCGGAGGGCATGTCGTACTTCCTCTTCTTGAAAGTGAGTTTGTACAAAACGGGATGATGACAAAAGAACAATTTCTTGCTGGATACGGATTAACACAAGCAGTGCCAGGGCCACTATTTACATTCGCTTCTTATATAGGAGCAGTGCTAAATGGAACCGCCGGAGCAGTTGTTGCAACGATCGCTATCTTTCTTCCTGCCTTCCTGCTCGTTGTTGGCGTTTTACCATTTTGGGACAGTGTAAGGAGAGTATCTTACATACAAGGTGCACTACTTGGAGTAAACGCAGCCGTTGTCGGCATTTTACTTGCAGCTTTTTATGATCCAATTTGGACGAGTACAATTATGAATTCTGTAGATTTCGTTTTTGCTTCTCTTCTATTTTGCTTACTCGCTTTTTGGAAAACACCACCTTGGGTTATCGTTATAATCGGGGCCTTCGGTGGATATGTTCTATCCATTTTGTAAGCACAAAAAACGACGGCCCCATTTAGCCGTCGTTTTCCTATTAAAACTTCACAAGCTCCATTCCCTCAGGAAGCTCACTCTCCGTTAAAATACGCAACTCTTTCACGCGATCCATTACGTAAGAAGAACGTTTCACAAGCTCTGGGTCAATATAAGCTGGATGCACCATAATTTCTACCGTTTGTTTATCCTGTACTCTTTCCTTTAACTTCACAAAGTAATCTTCCGTCACACCGTCAGCGTAAAAGTCACTGTAAAATACATCTGAAAATGGGTGCACCGCTCGCTCTTCCTCACAACGACGAATTGGAACATTGTATTTACTTGCTAATCTCTCAAGAACGTCGTGTAAAAGCGGTAATCCATGCACGTGATGATGACTATCTAAATGAGTTGGTGTTAATCCGTAAGATAAAAACTTCTCAATTTGAGCAGTCCATTCTTTTTCTACCTCTTCTGGATTTATATTTCCTTCCCATACAACACTTTGTTTATGAAACAATCCATCGCTACTTACAAGTGATGGAACGTCTTTAAGAAGCGGTTCTCCTGCCGTTAATACGAGATGAACTCCTATCCCTAACGTTTTATACTCTTTCGCTAAGCGTACGGCATGCTCTGTCCCTGGCATATTCATCATCATCGTCGTTGAATTTACAATCCCGTTTTTATGTCCATCAATAATTCCGTAATTTGTACCTTCCGTAAGACCGAAATCATCTGCATTTACAATTAGTTTAATCATCGCAATACCTCCTACTAGAATTAAAAAAAGCGGGCTAAACAGCGCCGCTTCTTATTTCTCTATCTTCTTAAAGAATTGTGGAAGATGTTCTTTATGTGCTTCCAACATTTCATCTAAAATTTGTTTTGCAACTTTATCTGATGGTACAAGTGGGTTAATTGTCATAGCAAGCAGCGCTTTATGATAATCCCCTGTAACAGCAGCTTCAATTGTTGTGCGCTCAAATGATTTAATTTGCTGTACTAAACCGCGAACTGGTACTGGAAGATCTCCGACCGCAATTGGTTTTGGACCTTCTTTCGTAATAATACAGTTCACTTCAACAGCCGAATCATGTGGCAAGCTTGCAATTGTTCCGTTGTTTCGTGTATTAACAGGCTGGATATCACCTTTATTATTGTAAATAGACGTAATTAAGCTACATGCTGCGTCACTATAATAAGCTCCACCGCGCTTTTCTAATTGTGGTGGCTTAATATCTAAATTCGGGTCTTTATATAGCTCGAATAAATCATCTTCTAATTGTTTTACTACTTCTGCACGTGTACCTTTTTCAATCGAAGCTGCTTTCTCTTCTTCCAACATTTCACGTGTTTTATAGTAGTAACGATGATATGGACATGGAATTGCACGAAGACCGCGAATAAAGTCTGGCTCCCAGTTAAGCGCAGCAATGTTTTCCATCGTAATTTGCTTTTCTGGATCTGTTACAAGTTCTAATACACGATCCATTACACTTACGCCATCCAAGTATACATCTAATCCGTATACCATATGATTTAAACCAGCGAAATCAACGTGTACCCGGCTTGCATCTACTTCAAGTAATCTTGCAAGACCCATACGAATTCCGATTGGAACGTTACATAGACCAACTACTCGTTGAATGTTCGTGTAGCGAAGTACAGCTTCTGTTACCATACCAGCCGGATTCGCAAAGTTAATTAACCATGCATTCGGACAAAGTTCCTCCATGTCCTTACAAATATCTAAAATAACAGGAATCGTTCTCAGCGCTTTGAACAAACCACCAGGACCATTCGTTTCCTGACCAATTACATCATATTTTAATGGAATTGCTTCATCTTTTGCACGTGCTTCTAACAAACCAACGCGAAGCTGCGTTGTTACGAAGTCAGCATCTTTTAATGCCTCACGGCGATCAAGTGTTAAATGAATATCAATTGGTAAACCTGATTTTTTCACCATACGTTTCGCTAAGTCACCAACGATTTCTAACTTCTCTTTTCCTGCCTCAATATCTACTAACCAAATTTCACGAACAGGAAGCTCGTCATAACGTTTAATAAATCCTTCAATTAACTCTGGTGTATAACTAGAGCCACCGCCGATTGTAGTAATTTTAATTCCAGTCATGCTTTATTCCCCTTTCGCTTCTAGCTTTTTATAAAGGTCAATAAATTCTGCCGCTAATTCTTTTACTGTAATAGAATTCATTAAATGATCTTGTGCATGAATTAAAAGAACACTAATCTCTGTTTTTTCCCCTCTTGCTTCTGATTGTATGAGCTCTGTTTGGAAATGATGCGCTTCATTAATCGCTTCTTTCGCTTTTACCATCGCTTCATCAGCTTCTGCCATTTTCCCCTGTTTGGCAAATTGAAGTGCCTCCATTGCAAAGCTTCGTGCATTACCACTATTTAAAATCAATTGGAATGGAATTTGTTCTGCTGTAGTCATCATAATTACCGCCCTCTCTATTATGGTTCAACCGATTTAAATACCCCTTCAGTTTGAACATTTCTATTAAATTATTATTTTATTAATGATAGTTTGGTGTTCTTGTAGATGGGTCTCATCTTTCTGAACATGATATAAAGGTGATTGTTCTCACAGATAATGTTACCTGTGAGAACAATTACTATGTTACATAGGTACAGAGTTGTTATTTCCTTGTGCTGCTGCTTTTTCAGTACGAACAACAGAACGGTCAGATAATACAACGAATGGATAGTAGATTACCATCGCAATTACAAAGTTGAATAACTGTAGAATTGCACCTGAAAGATGTCCACCTGTTACAAGATAACCACTAATAATTGGTGGTGTTGCCCATGGAATCATCACAACTGTTTTTGGTACCCAACCAATAGATAACGCTGTATAAGAAGTAATTACTAATACAATTGGTGTTAGGATAAACGGTAAGAATAAAATTGGATTTAAAATAATTGGTGTACCAAAGATTACTGGTTCGTTAATATTGAATGCACCTGGTCCAATTGATAAGCGAGATACACCGCGTAATTGTGCACTTTTTGCTACAAGTAATACGACCACTAAGAACGCTAATGTTGCACCAGAACCACCAAGATATACAAAAGTATCAAAGAATGGTTTTGTAATAATGTTTGGAACATCAAATGCAGATGTACCACCTTGGAATAACTTCATATTTTTCTCTAATGCCGGTAAGTATAATGGCTCAATAATACCACCAACGATATTTGGCCCATGTAAACCGAAGAACCAAAGAAGATGAACAAGGAGTACAATGACAATTGCACTTGGTAATGTCCCTGCTAAACTTTGCAGTGGTGATTGAATCGTATTAAAGATAAATTCATGAACACTTGTACCAGCTAATTTCACTGCTAATTGAATACCTGCAACTGCTGTTAAGATAACAAATGCTGGAACTATAGCTGCGAAAGATCTTAAAACTGCTGGTGGTACTCCATCAGGCATTTTAAAAGTAATGTTTCTTTGTACAAAGAAACGGAATACCTCAGTAACAAGGAGTGCCACGATAATTGCTACAAATAGCCCTTGTGCCCCTGTCCAAGCTAAGTTCAATCCGCCTTCTTTCGGTGTTGTTGGCGTAAGAATAATTAACGCACCAAATGAAATAATACCTGCTGACAAACCATCAACGCCGTAAGATTTTGCTAAGTTATAACTTGTTGTAAATGCTATGATTAGTGCTAGAATTGCGAAAGAACCAGTCCACATTCCACCGCCAACTTGTTTCCACGTTTCACCAAACAAACCTTTCATGAACTCTTGGAAAGCTTCAGACGGAAAACCATTAATTAGTGATGCCAATGCACCAACTAAAATAAGTGGCATAACTGCAATAAATCCATCACGGATCGCAGCTAAGTGACGTTGCGATCCGATTTTACCAGCGACAGGAACAATATACTTCTCCATAAATGCAATAAACTTTTGCATTTCGCTTCCCCCCTAATTATTTTTTTAGTGTTAATGCGTGATCTAAAACTGCTTCTCCATTCATCATGCCGTAGTGCATTGGGTTAATAACATCGACTCCAACGTTTTTCTCATCGGCAAGCGTTTTCATTGTAGAAAGCATGTAACGAACTTGCGGTCCTAATAATAGTACGTCTGCTTGATCGATATTGTTTTTTACTGCATCCCCAGATACAGCCCAAATCTTACCTTCTAGACCACGAGCTTTTGCAGCCGCTTCCATTTTTGTAACTAGTAAACTTGTAGACATCCCTGCTGAACAACATAATAAAATATTCATTTATAAATCCCCCTTGTGTGGTATAAAAAATTTATGTTTTTTATTTTTCTTTACGCTATTTATTAATGCAATTACCGTGCCAACTTTTCAAAACGCCTAAAATCAGCGTTTTTTCGAGTGATTTCTTTGTGTGTTACCGCTTTCAATCAGTGTGTCCCCAAAAAAACACACAGTGTGTTATAAAACACCTCACTTTTAACACATAACTGTATGAAAATAGATTAGTGTTTAGTTGTCTAGTTGTGTTTAAAACAAAAAAACACTAAAAAATTTTTTTAGCGTGAAAATCTATTAAAAAAAATAAACTCCTCTTGAACACACTCTTCTATTTGTTGTCCAAGCAAACTCTACTAAATTACATAGAATAAAATAACATAATTCGAAAGGGGATCCCTATGCCAAAACATAGAAAACAGAACAAAGTGAAGATTTATAGAATAGCATGCTATAAAAAAGACAAGCCCTCTGAATTAGACTCTGACAAATTTGAACTAGACGAGCAAGAAACAGAAAATAAACAGAATCATACTGGTAAACAAGGCAAACAGGACAAGCAAGACAAACACAATAAGCAAACACAATTAGAACCTATAATCGAAACAAACTCACACAACTTAGATATATGGGATGAAATTTCTCTAAAAGAAATACAAGCTGGGGAACATACAAATTTATTTGAAGAAAAGAGTAATTATCAAAATATTAATTTAGTACAAGTCAGCGATGTTCGCCTCTATTTGGACAACCAACTACAATTTAGTTCCGTTGATGAGCAAATATATCATGAAGCACTTGTTCATCCGATTATGTCAAAGGTAATAGACCCAAAACGCGTTCTCATCTTAGGCGGTGGCGATGGTCTTGCTTTAAGAGAGGTTTTAAAATATGAAACAGTTCTACATGTAGACCTCGTCGACTTAGACGAAGAAATGATTACGATGGCTCGCAATGTTCCAGCATTAGTTTCTTTAAATCAACAAGCATTTTTTGATGATCGTGCAAATGTACATGTATGTGACGCAAAAGAATTTTTGAAATCTCCGTCCTCTTTATATGATGTAATTATTATTGATTTTCCTGATCCATCGACAGAAGTGCTAAGCACTTTATATACAAGTGAGCTTTTTGCCCTTATAGCTACATTCCTAACAGAAGATGGAGCATTCGTCTGCCAATCTAATTCACCTGCTGATGCACCTCTAGTATATTGGAGCATCGGTAACACTATTGAACATGCTGGATTAACTGTGAAAAGTTATCATACAATCGTTCCTTCTTTCGGAACTGACTGGGGATTTCATATTGCTGCTAATTCTGCCTATGTACTCGATCAAATTGAGCAATTATATGTAGTACCAACTCCTCGAACATTACCTTCTCTTCTTTCTCCTTTGTTTCAATTTAAAGAAGAATATTTAGAACAACGTAATCTCGCTCTTTTAAACTCAGAATCGAATCTTATCCTACATCAATGTTACAAAAAGGAAATGGAGTTTTGACAATATTATAGTAAGGAGTGCTACCCTATGGAATATTCTACTTTTGGTAAGCATATAATAGTAGATTTATGGGGAGTGGACTTTTCCCTATTAGATGATGTTCACTTTTTAGAATATCATTTAGTTAACGCTGCAGATTGCTCTGGTGCCCATATTTTAAACGTAAGTACAAAAGAATTCGATCCGCATGGCGTTACTGTTTTAGTTTTACTATCCGAAAGCCACCTTTCAATTCACACTTATCCAGAAAAAAACTTTGCAGCCATCGACTGTTATACGTGCGGTACGACCGTTGAACCGCAAATAGCGATTGATTATATCGTAAGTATATTAAGACCAAATGAGATGCATATAAAAAAATTAATTCGTGGTATAGGAGAGATTGTTACTGCCGATTAATTATCACTCTTACTCATCCGTAAAAAGGAGGATTGTAAATACCATCAGTGGAACAAACACTCCACTGATGGTACGGACACATACATAAAAAAACCTTGCCTAAGCAAGGTTCATTCATCCACCGACATCTTCCTATATAATTCTACAAACTCACTCGCCAATTCCTTCACCGTAATTGCATTCATTAAATGATCTTGCGCATGCACCATCAGAAGGGTAACTTCGGTTTTTTCCCCGGCAGCCTCTTTCTGTATGAGCTCTGTTTGTAAGCGATGCGCCTCTTGCAATTCATTTAAAGCTTCTTGTAGTTTCGCTTCTGCTTCCTGAAATTCACCGCGCTTCGCACAATCAATTGCTTCCATTGAACAACTTCTCGCATTTCCTCCATGCAAGATTAAATGAAAAGCTTTCGTCTCTATCGTATCCATGTTATTTCTTTACTCCCCCTTTTCTTCCGCTACTTTTTGTTTATCCCATATTTTTAAGAATGGCAAATAAATAAAGAATGCAATTGCAAAGTTAACGAGCTGCAAAACAACTCCTGAAATTTTCCCGCCTGATCCTAAATATCCACTAAAAAGAATAGGTGTAGTCCAAGGTACAGCAGCTCCGCTCGGACGTCCAACCCATCCCCATTCCATTGCAAAATAAGAAACAACCGTTAACACGACTGGAACCAGTATAAATGGAATAAGTAAAAGTGGATTCATTACAATCGGCATTCCGAAAGTCACCATTTCATTAATATTAAAAATACCAGGTGCAATCGACAATCGGCCTAAACTTTTCAATTGCTGACTTCGCGCAAATAATAACATTCCTACAACTAAAGCAAGTGTTGCGCCAGAACCGCCCATATAAATCCATAAGTCAAAGAACTGCGCAGTAATCGTATTCGGTACATCTTGCCCAGCCTGAAAAGCAATTCGGTTTTGGTCCATTAACGACAACCAAATCGGGCTCATTACACCACCTACAATTGCAGCGCCATGAATTCCGCAAGCCCAAAGTACATGGACAATAATAACTGCGATTACCGCGCCCCAAAGACTAGCCCCCAAGCACGCTAAGAGGCTCCTGTAAAAGCTTCCCTACAACATTATGAATGCTACCGAAAGTCGTATGTTCAAAAATCAATCTAATGATCCAAACAACCGTCACGACAATAAAACCTGGAATAAGCGCAGCAAATGAACGTGTTACTGCTGGTGGAACTGTCTCTGGCATTTTTATAATCATCTTTTTTTGTACAATAAATCTATAAATTTCAGTAGATATGATTGCAATAATCATCGCCACAAACAAACCTTGGCTTCCCATTAGCGCAGCTGGTATAACCCCATCTACAAGTACACTTTCCTTTGTATTTGGTATCATATACATAACCTGGAACGGTGTTGCAAGCAAAAATGATACAAGTGATAATGCACCAGATGCTAAAGAATCCACTTTATAATACTCACCAAGTCTGTAAGCGATTCCAAAAGTGGCTATTAAAGACATTATATTAAATGTTGCGCTAACTGGATACCCCAAAGCTTTTTGCCAACTCTCCCCAAACAATCCTGCCATAAAATCATTATACCCGGGTATGGGTAAAGCACTAATAATTAGAAAGAAAGATCCAATAATCAAGAAAGGCATCGTCAAAATAATTCCATCACGAATCGCTTGCAAATGCCTCTGCTCTGCAACCTTCCCTGCCACTGGCATCACATATTTCTCTAAAAACTTTATCATCTATCCCACTCTCCTCATGGTTTCATGGACAAAGCTGCTTGTAAGATAGCCTCTCCATTACAAAGTCCGTAATGGACGGATTGAATGACATCAACAGGTATTCCCTTCTCCTTACATAATTCTTTCATTTTCGGTAATAAATAACGTACTTGCGGTCCAAGTAAAAGTACATCTGCAGTATCAATATGATTTCGCACTTCTGAACCTGATACTGCCCAAATCTTTACCTGTATCCCTCTTGCCTCTGCTGCTTTCTCCATTTTTGTAACAATCAAACTGGAAGACATTCCCGCTGCACAGCAAAGTAAAATATTCATCTCGCTCCCCTCCCCCTTTTTCCAAACCTAAGTTATGGTGTAGCCCTTGCCACCACTAGGTTACAAATATATATGTCTAGATTTCTAACTGTATGCCGAGCTTAAAAACAAAAATTTCTCGGTTTTCACGCTATTCCATCTATCCGTATTTTCCTAGTAAAGAAGTCTCTAACTCGCTATAATGATTCAGTATGATTTTTTATAATCGATAGGAGGATATATTTATGAAGGCATATCGCTTTCCGCTTATTTTATTATCTTCTATCCTAATTGGTGGTTTCATTGGTTATTTCATGGGTGCCGATGCAGTTGCTTTAAAGCCGCTTGGTGACATTTTCTTAAACTTAATGTTTACGATTGTTGTACCGTTAGTGTTCTTTAGCATCGCGTCATCTATTGCTAATATGGATGGATTAAAACGTTTCGGTAAAATTATGTCTAGTATGGCTGGAACTTTCTTATTTACAAGTATTTTAGCTGCTATTTTTATGATTATTATCGTGAAAGTATTCCCGCCAGCACAAGGTGTTGTATTAGAACTAACGCAGCCTGATAAAGCTGAAAAAGCAGTTAGTGTTGCTGATCAAATTGTCGGTATCATAACAGTATCAGACTTTTCAAAGTTACTATCTCGCGAGAACATGCTAGCTCTTATTTTCTTCTCTATCTTAATGGGGGTTGCAACTTCAGCAGTTGGTGAAAAAGGGAAACCATTCGCTACATTCCTACAAGCTGGTGCAGAAATTTCAATGAAGGTCGTATCTTTCATTATGTACTACGCTCCAATCGGACTAGCTGCCTACTTCGCAGCATTAGTTGGTGAATTCGGACCACAACTTCTTGGAACTTACTTCCGAGCAGCAATGGTATACTATCCAGCTTCTCTTATTTACTTCTTTGTATTCTTTACATTCTATGCGTACCTTGCAGGTCGCAAACAAGGTGTACAAATATTTTGGAAGAACATGGTCTCTCCTACAGTTACATCACTTGCAACTTGTAGTAGTGCCGCAAGTATTCCAGCGAACTTAGAAGCAACGAAGAAAATGGGTATTTCTTCGGACGTTCGTGAAACAGTTGTCCTTCTTGGATCTACACTTCATAAAGACGGATCTGTTTTAGGCGGGGTATTAAAAATTGCTTTCTTATTCGGTATTTTCAACATGGAATTTGAAGGACCGAAAACATTAGCAATTGCACTTGTTGTTTCTCTATTAGTAGGAACAGTAATGGGTGCTATTCCGGGCGGGGGTATGATTGGTGAAATGTTAATCGTTTCTCTATACGGATTCCCACCAGAAGCATTGCCAATTATCGCCGCAATTAGTACAATCATCGATCCTCCTGCAACAGTGTTAAACGTAACAGGAGATAACGCTTGTGCCGTAATGACAGCTCGTCTTGTAGAAGGGAAAAACTGGATCAAAAATAAATTTGCTTAATATATAGAAAGAGGATGCTCGTTGGAGCATCCTCTTTCTTGTTGTTATTTGTCGAAACGTCGATATAATCCCATCCCGCCACAATTTTGTTATAATCTTCACAAATATTCCACATCCATTATCCATTCTCCGTACTATAATCATGTATGGAAAAGGAGATGGATACAATGACTCAAAGCGCACCAGAATTCAAAGTTTTGCAAAGCATTGCATTTCTTGCTGTCGTTTTGCAAAGTTCCTTATTATATACAATGAATCAAGGAAATGTCTTACTCGAGCAATCCCTCATTATGGGCATGCTATTTAATCTTGCAAAATTTTCAGCACCTGCATTCATATTTATCGTCGGCTTCCATTTAATTCGGCAATATACGAAGAAACTCGTTTATACAGAGTATATTTATGAAAAATCCACACATTTACTCATCCCTTATTTCTTTTGGTCTATTCTTTACCTATTAACAACAAACGATACCATTACACTACAAGGCGGAATAAAAAGTTTATTACTCGGAACAGCTGCACCTCATCTTTGGTACGTTATTATGATGTTCCAAATTCACTTATTGTTCCCGTTACTATGCACACTATTTTATTGGTTTCAAAAACGAACAGAAAATAAAAAAGACATATATAAATATATGACCATTTTCGCTTGTCTATATTTCTTCTTAATGTGGTACTCTTCTCACTACATTTTTAATGGAGAGAAACTGACTAGTTCAACCATTTTACATTATACAGATCGTTCCTTCTTCTTCTACTCATTCTATTTCGTCATGGGAGGAATAGCTGCTGTATCATTAAAAACTTGGCGTATATTTGTCATGAAACATATTCCGCTTATAACAATCTTATTTTTCATCTTATTTTTATTCATCAATTATGAGTTATTTAGTTTTTACGGCGCCAATTCTATTCATTTAACGGTTTCTACTTATTTAAAACCGTCCATGTTTTTATATATTGTTTGTGAAATTATGATACTGTACGTGTTATCTATTACAATTGTACAGCGACGTGGTTTCTTATATAAAGCTTTACGTTTTATCGGGAATTACACGTATGGCGCTTATTTAGCTCATTTTTTCTTCTTGCAACTATGTACAAAATTTCTTTCCTTATTCGCACTGCAAGAAAACACAATATTATATAGCCTATTACTATTTATATTAACGACCACAATCTCTATTTCAGCAATGGTCATTGGTAGCATACTACCATTTCACACGTGGGTTACAGGGCCTTCCCCTACGACAAATATGAGATGGGCGAAGATTGCCATTCGGAAAAATCATGAAAAAGTATTTAAACCATATATTTGATATAATAAAGTGAAACTTTAATCAGTGGAGGGGTTCTTCATCCCCCACTGATTATCAGCCCTCACCAATCGGGCATTTACGGGCAGCCCGATCCCCACCTAACTTCTTTTCTTTTGCTGAATTTTGAGGTAGGGGTCTTACTGCCCGTTAATGCGGGATAGTATTTCATATAAGAAAAGAAAGCAGGAGACACCTATGATTAATCAAATTGGACAAATTATGTTATATGTAAATAATCAAGATGAATCAGTGCAATTCTGGACAGAAACAGTAGGATTCCACATCGTTGCAGAAGAAAATAACGGTCAAGGATTTCGCTGGATTGAAATTGCGCCGGCAAAAGAAGCTGGAACAAGCATCGTCCTTCACGATAAGGCGTTAATTGCGAAGATGCAACCTGAATTAAACTTAAATACCCCTTCACTTATGTTCTTCTCTAATAACTTAGATCAACTGTATAAAGATCTTTCTGAGAAAAATGTTACAGTTGGACAAGTTGTAGATTTACCTACAGGTAGAGCTTTTAACTTCGCTGATAATGAAAGTAATTACTTTGCGGTTATGGAAAAGAAATAAGAAAAAGCTATCCGGAAAAATCGGATAGCTTTTTTCATTTTAAGAAACTTGCTCTGCATTCGTTTCCTTATGCTGTATATGACTCGTAACCCATGTGATTCCGCCAGCAACAACGAGATAGCATAATAAAATTAAAATTTGCATTCGTAATTGCGACCAATCTCCTAAAGAGATAACATCTTGTAATCCTCTAAGAGAATGAGACATTGGGAGAAACTGTCCAATTTTGCTAAGCACAGCTATATTTAACTCTCCTGGGAAAGTACCTCCGCTCGTCGCTAATTGAAGAACGAGAAGCGTTACCGCTGCGAACTTCCCAACAATGCCGAATACCGTTACTAACATAAGAATAAATGTCATGAACGTAAAGGAAATAACAATACTTGATAAAACAAAGAGTGATACACTTGCAACTTCTAATTTCATAACTCCTAACACTACCACATCCACAAGTAATGCTTGAATAAGTCCAATTAAATATACCAATCCTAGTTTATTAATAAAATGTACTGTTCCACTTACCTTCATATTTTGTCTACGGCCAAGAGGTAAAATATTCGATGCCATAATTCCGCCAACATAAAATGCCAGTGATAAAAAGTATGGTGCAATACCTGAACCGTAGTTAGGCACATCAGAAACTGTCGACTTCACTAATTGAACCGGCTCTGAGAACATCGTATTGCGTGCATCATCATTGCGAACATCCGCTATCTTCTCTGCGCCCTCTCCCAATTTCGTAGAAAGTTCTTTCGCACCATCGTCAAGTTTAACAAGTCCGTTCGTTAACTTATCAGCACCATGATTCAGCTCTGTTCCGCCACTCGCAAGGTGATTTACACCTTCTTGTAATGATGTAAATCCATTTCCCCACTTCGTAAATCCATCAGCTAAATTCGAAGTACCATCTGCTATCTTTTTCGTTCCAGCGGTAGCTTCGTTTAACTTAACTCCGAATGTATTCATGCCTTCCTCAATCTTATGCTGACCATCAGTAAGCTTCCGCGCGCCTTGTGTCAATTGTTGTTGGCTATTATTTAAAGTGTTTGTTGCTTTAGCTAATCCGTTAGAAGTAGCAATGATCTTTTGAAAAGCAGGATCTTGCTGCACTTCTGGATGACTTTTCACGTACTCTTCTAATTGTTGTTTTACACTATTTGCTGCATTGTCCGCTTTCACTTGCCCTTCAGCAAGTTTCTCACTTCCGTTCACCCATTCATTTGTACCAGCACTTAATTCACTAACTCCTGATTGTAAAGACTTCTCACCCTGTGCTAGCAGCTCCATACCATTATGAAGTGATGTCGCTCCTTGACTAAGCTCATTTGCTCCCCCAGTTAAGGCCGATTGACTAGAGGCAAGCTTATCACTTCCTTCTTTTAACTTCACTGTTCCATCATTTAAACGATGAATACCATCTGCAAGCTGATTCGCCCCATTTTTCGCATCCGTCGTTCCTTCGTGCAACTTCTCAGCGCCATTTCTTGCATCACTCAACCCTTGTGCCAAATCTTGAAACTTTGAAAAGACACCTTCTGTATAAGATTTCGTAATACTATTTGAAATTTTTGTTTTCATATTTTCAACAGCTGTCGTTCCAATTTGAGCTGCTACAAAGTTTTTCCCTGGATTTACTTTGTACTGCAGCCTCGCCGGCTCTGGTTTCTCATCCATTAGTGTACTTACCTTTTTAGAGAACTCCTCCGGAATCGTAACCACCATATAATACTTATCTTCTTTTAGCCCTTCATCAGCATCTTTTTCTGATACGAAATGAAACGCCAATTCCTTATTCTCTTTTAAATTTTTAACAAAATCGTCTCCAGCCTGGATTGTTTTTTCATCCATCACAGCACCCTTATCTAAATTAACAACTGCAACAGGTAATTTATCTAATTTTCCGTACGGATCCCAATATCCAGCTAAGAAGAATCCTGAATAAATTAAAGGAACGATTAATAAAAAAATTAAAGCGATACGTCCATGTTTATGGTTCCACATCGCCTTCCAATCTTTAAATATAAGTTGAATTCCCTTCATGAAACATACTCCTTCTCCTAATTTAACACCCTTCGAATGGTTTAACAGATTTACTATACACGTCACTTTCCATACTGTATAATACATCTTTAATTATCAATTCATTCCTTTTGGTCTATAGAAAGGAGATTCGAAGTGGAACTTCTTCAATTAAAATACTTTCAGACAGTCGCACGAATAGAACATATGACAAAAGCAGCTGAAGAATTGCATATCGCGCAGCCTTCACTCAGTAAAACAATCGCTAGACTAGAAAAGGACTTAGGCGTCCCCTTATTTGATCGCCAAGGTCGACAGATTACATTAAACTCTTTCGGCAAAGTATTTTTAAAACGAGTAGAACGCATTTTTCATGAATTAAGTGAAGGGGAACGCGAAATTAAAGATTTAGCTGAATTACAACAAGGCTCTATTACACTTGCAGTTTCTATTCCAAGAATATTACCCGAGTTACTCGGTTCTTTTTTACTAGAACACCCTAACGTTCGATTCCAACAATTTCTCGCATCTACTCCTTCTATGAAACGGCAACTAGATAATATGGAAATTGATTTTTGTATCTCCTCTGTACCAATTGAAGGCGAGGAAATGGTTTGGGAACCACTTATCACAGAAGAAATTTTCTTAGCTGTTCCTTCAGGACATCGGTTATCAAACCGCGAAAGTATCTATTTGCATGAAGTAAAAGACGAATCGTTTATTAGTATGAACACTGGTTACGGATTTCGCCACTTAACAGATGAATTTTGTAAAAAAGCTGGTTTCACTCCACATATCGCTTTTGAAGTAGATGAACCAACCGTGATTAGCGATCTCATTAAGCAAGGTCTTGGCATCGCCTTTGTCCCAAGTTTAACTTTATTAAAAAACTCTACTTTAGCATCAAATAAGTTACGTATTATTGAACCTAATTGCGAACGAACTATCGGCTTAAGTTGGTCGAAGAAGCGCTATTTATCAAACACCGCCCAGCAATTTCGTGAATTCGTGATTGATTACTTCTCCAATATTAGGGCGTAAAATTATATCGCTTTACAAACAAATAACGACACAAATAAAAGGTACCATCCCCATAGGGTGGCACCTTCTATTTTTTACTCTTATCCAATTCCATTTCCGCTAAAAGCGGCAATACGTTATCAAAAATATGTGTATTATTATTCTCACCTGTTACATATCCACCATAATATCTACTAAATACATTATCATTTCGGAATGTAGTCATCCGCTCATACAATTCCTTCGCAAACTTTGTATCACCTGTTTGTAGTACGTACAAAATTGTTAATCCGTAAGATGCTGGTGATTCATAGTTCACAGCTTGTTTTCCCGTTTCTAAGTTATAACGACCATATAACTTTTCGTCTTCGCGAAATTTCTTCTTTATAAATTCCAAATAAGCATCTGATGAAAGACCGCCTAAACTACGATGATAAGCAACGTATGATTGATCAATAAGATTCACTTCTTTATCGTACGTAAATGTCCCATCATCTTTATACTCTTTCGGGAATGCCCAGCCCTGCCTTGGATAATCCGCTAAAAGCTGAACAACTTCCTGATACTGCTGTGCAGAAATTTTTCCATACTTTTTCATATAAGAGAATGCATGCGGATTTATGTAAGATGTTGTTGCAAAGTTATTTTGTTTTCCTGTATCTGCATCGTAATAATCAACGTAATAATTACCTTTTTTATTATAACGAAGTACAGAATCACTCAATTGATCTGCAAGGTTTTTATAGCGATCTTCCTTGTACATTTCATAAGCACGATATAATTGTTCTATAATACGAAGATCATCGATAAGTGCATTAGTAGCTGACTGCATTTCTCCCTTTTCAGAGATTTTCCATATAACGATGCGATCCTTGTGTACAAAGTTATTTTGAATAACCTTCACTTGTTCATCAAATAAAGCTTGATCATCTTTATCAAGTGTATATTGTAGCCATAACCCTGCAGATTCTGATAAAGCTTCACGGCCCTTCGCTTCACCCTTACCTGCCTTTGTATCCTCTAAGCGATACGTTGCAAGTGTTCCATTTTCATTCACCATATGTCGTAAAATAAAATGCTCGGTACGATTTCCTTGTAAAGCTGACCAAAATACAACTCCACCTAAAGCGATTAAGAAAATAACCCCAATCCCTATATATAAACGTTTTCGCAAGCTTTTCACCTCCTTTTAAGGCTAACCTTAATTTTACCAGAACATACGCAAATATAAAAAAGACAATCCTTTAGATTGTCTCTCTCACCTTATCCTTCGCAAGCCTCTTTAGAAGGTCTATATAGCGATTCCACAAGTCGATCATATTCACGACGCGTAATTTCTTTATTATACAACCTTAATAATAAATCTCTATGCTCTCTTGAAAATGCCATCTTTTTAATGACTTCAGGATACATAAAACACCCTCTCCATTTCACATAAACTTCTTCACCCCGGAAACAGAACTTACGTTCGCATAAAAGATTATAAAAGATTCAGCCCTAAAAAACAAATAAAATATTACCAAATATCAATTTCTTTCTTTTTAGAATATTTAAATATCACATTACCGTACTCATTTTTTAAATACATATATATTTTTGGTAGTTTTTTGAATAAATTTTCCAATTCAATCAGAAAATAATGGCAAAAAGAAGGGGAGTATACATATGGATACCGTAACATTAGCAAGGGCATTTTTTGGTTCTTCATTAGCATTCCACATTATCTTTGCAACGCTTGGAGTCGGGCTTTCTTTAATGATTTTTATAAGTGAAATACTCTATCACTGGAAGAAAGATTCCGACTATGCCATTATGGCAAAAAGATGGACAAAGGCTTTTGCTATCCTTCTCGGTGTAGCAATTCCAACTGGAACAATTGTTGGTGTACAAATTTCACTTCTTTGGCCTGGTTTCGCCAAAATTGTTGGGCAAGTTATTTCCGTTCCGTTTCAAATTGAGATTTTCGCCTTCTTTTTAGAGGCTTTATTCATGTCTATTTACGTATATGCGGCTGATAAACTACCTCCAGTTATGAGATTAATCTCGCTATTTTTCGTTATGATTGGCGCCACTGCATCCGCCGTGCTTATTACATCGGCAAACACATGGATGAATACACCTGCGGGATTTTCAATGAATCCAGATGGCTCAGTTTTTAACGTTGATCCGTGGAAAGCTTTCTTTAATCCGAGCTTTGGCACAAGTGCATTCCACGTCGTTATTACGGCCTATACAACTGGAGCAGCTGTTATTGCTTCTATCGCTGGATTTAAATTATTAAAGAAAAATTTAAGTGCTCGTGAAATTGCTTACCATAAAAAAGGATTACTGTTAGGGCTTGTCGTTACATTTATCACAGGTGCTACGATGTGGCTTTCAGGACATGAATCTGCTATTGCCTTACATAAACATTCACCTGAAAAACTAGCATCTGCTGAAGCTTTGTTTGAAACGACATCACACGCGCCTTTATCGATTGGCGGGGTTGTGGACCCTAACACACTTGAACTAAACTATGCCCTTGAAATTCCGAACATGCTTAGCTTATTAGTGGGACTAGACCCTAACACCGTTGTAAAAGGTCTAAAGGAATTCCCGCAAGAAACATGGCCACCATTTTACACACATACACTGTTCAATTTAATGGTCGGCACCGCTGCCTTTACCTTTGCAGTTGCAGCTATTGCCCTCTTATATTGGTACTTTGTTTACCGAAAAAAAGGAGTAGAGTTACCGAAGTGGCTTCTTTGGGGAGCTGCCGCCTGTGGACCCGTTATGTTGCTCGGTATTGAATTCGGATGGATTTTTAGTTGTAGTGGTCGTCAGCCATGGACAATTTATGGCATGCAACGCACGGTAGATGCTTCTACGCGCGCTGATTTCGTCGGTCCTTTATTTGTTTTATTCATCATTTTATATATCGGACTTGGTATTTTAACCGTCTTTGTACTACGGACATTCTTTAAGAAACATCCGTTAAAGAATGATTTACATCACGAAGGAGGCGATTCTCGTGCATGAGGAAAGCATTGCAATCATCATCTTATGGGCTCTTATTTTCGTATATAGCATATTAGGATCTATTGATTTTGGAGCTGGTTTTTGGGGCATGGTATACGCTAAACACCCGACGCTTGCTGCCAAGCTTGCTAATCGGTACTTATCACCAACTTGGGAAGTAACGAATACGTTTCTTGTCTTTGTCGTCGTTGCTTTTCTCGGTTTCTTCCCAAAAGCGGCCTTTACCCTTGCAACCGTTATGTTTGTACCAGTTATGTTAATTTTAGTACTCGTTGCGATTCGTAGTACATTTATGGTATTTGCTTACTCCCTGCCAAAATATCAACACCTTCTTCGGATTATTTCAGGTATTACCGGGCTCTTAATCCCAGCTCTATTAATTACCGTTCTGCCAGTTACAGAAGGTGCCTATATTACGATGTCTGAAGGAAAAGAAGTGCTCCTTTACGGAAAACTTCTTTCTAGTCCCGTTATTTATTGTTATATGCTCTTCGGACTAACTTCGGAACTATTTCTATCATCTCTCTTTCTTGCTGATTTTGCTAGGGAACAAGGTTCTGAAGATACGTACCGAATTTATAGAAGAAATGCCATCATACTTGGTCCTGCAACGCTCGTGACTGCTATTATCGCTCTCGTTGTAATGGACCCTGAAACACACTGGCTTATGCAAGGACTAATAAAGCAATTCCCATGGTTTACAGTCTCTATCATTTTATTTGTTATCGGATACTCTTCCCTTTGGTGGACAAATAAGAAATATGGCACACTAGGCTTTCCTCGCATTGCAGTTTTAGCTGTCGTCGCTCAATATGCATTTGCAAGCTACGCTTACGGCGTCGCCCATTTACCTTATATCATTTACCCGGACGTAACTGTATTTACAAGCTTTACGACGGTCGAAACATTCTATGCACTTCTTATTCTTTACGCAATCGGGATTGCAATTTTACTACCAGGATTTATTTTCTTCTGGAATTTATTCTTAAAAGATCGAACATTTTTAAAGGAAAAATAGTAAATTAGGGGCATTCACACATAGAATGCCCCTAATTTATTAGACTCCTCTCCTAATAGTTATTACACTACTCCTTATACTTGCCTTATTGCTCTAAATACACATATTCACTAGATTAAGGTAGATGCCTAGTTCTTCTTATTTTCTTTTGAATATAATGCTATATAAACTTGAGACAAGCTACATTTGTTCAAGGGAAAATAGAAAGGTAGGTTAAATATGAGCATTGAAATATGGATTACTATTATTGTATTCTTCTTAACGATGATTGTTATCTTTTGGCGACCTCGCGGTTTAAATGAGGCGTGGCCGGCAGCAGTCGGCGCTAGCATTATCCTCATTACTGGACTTGTATCAAAACCAGACGTCATGGACATTATAAGTAAAATCGGCGGTGCCTCTATAACGATATTAGCGACCATCGTTATGGCGGTTATATTAGAAAGCTTCGGCTTCTTCCACTGGTCCGCAGCGAAACTCGCAAATTTAGCGAAAGGTTCCGGACGACGCCTATACTGGTACATTCAATTACTATGTTTTCTTATGACTCTTTTATTTAATAATGACGGTAGTATTTTAATTACAACACCGATTTTGATTTTACTTCTGAAAAACCTTCAATTAAAACCTCATCAACAAATCCCTTATTTATTAAGCGGTGCTTTAATCGCCACTGCATCTAGTGCACCAATTGGTGTAAGTAATATTGTAAACTTAATTGCATTAAATATCGTCCACATGACTCTTTATATGCATACCGCTATGATGTTTGTACCTGCAACACTAGGACTACTGTTTATGTCATGGCTCATGTATACAGTTTTAAAGAAAAAACTTCCAGAAAGATTACCTGTTTCTTCATATGATATTGAAGAAATTTTCTTCACGAAAAACTTCCATCCGTTAAAAGGACAAAATTCTGTTAATACGAAACAAAAACGTACGAAATTCATGTTAAAAGTATTAGGATTCGTCTTCCTTATGCGCTGTCTTCTATTCGTTGCATCCTTCTTATCGATTCCAATCGAAATTGTTGCCGTACTCGGTTCACTCGTTCTTCTCATCTGGAGATGGTACTACTTACGAACAAACCCAGTCGATATTTTGAAAAAGACACCGTGGCACATTTTAATTTTCGCTTTCTCTATGTATGTAATTATTTACGGGCTTCATAACGCAGGGTTAACAGCGGCACTTGTAAGTTGGCTCGAACCAGTTGTAAGTCAGCATCTACTCTATGCCAGCTTTGCAATGGGCGGACTCGTTTCCCTCCTCTCTAACGTCTTCAATAACCACCCTGCACTTATGATTGGTACAATCACATTAACAGAAATGGGACTAGATCCAGTCACATTAAAAACTATCTATCTCGCAAATATCATCGGTAGTGACATCGGTTCACTATTATTACCAATCGGTACACTAGCTTCCCTCATTTGGATGTATATCTTAAGACAAAACAAAATTAAAGTGAAATGGAAAGATTATTTAAGCGTATCTCTCATCGTAATCCCACTCACAACAGTCGTCACATTATTCCTCTTATACTACTGGGTACAATTATTCTTCACCTTATAAAGTGAAACTTTATAAGGTGGGTGGGTGTTCATCCCCCACTGATTATTAGCCCGCACCAATCGGGCGTTTACGGGCAGTTTATCTCCCACCTAACTTCTTTGCTCCAGCCGAATTTTGAGGTGGGAGTTTTACTGCCCACAAATAGCGGGATAGACGACAGAAGCCCCCTTTGCTACCGTCTTAGCAAAGGGGGCTTCTTCTATATTTAAGTTAGGTACAGTGTGATCAATCAAGTAAAGAGGTGTAACGTATTATTGATATAAGTGACTACCAGTTTCTTTGAATTCTACCGCTTTCTCTTTCATTCCTTTTTCAATTGCTTCTGTCGTTTCTAAGTCATTTTCTTTCGCATATTCACGAATATCATGTGAAATTCTCATACTACAAAACTTTGGGCCACACATTGAACAGAAATGCGCTGTTTTCGCCCCTTCTGCTGGTAACGTTTCATCATGGTACTCCATCGCGCGTTCAGGATCTAAAGATAAATTAAATTGGTCGCGCCAACGGAATTCAAATCGTGCTTTTGAAAGTGCATCATCACGCTGATGAGCCGTTTTATGCCCTTTCGCAAGATCGGCTGCATGCGCAGCGATTTTGTACGTAATAACCCCTTCGCGAACATCATCTTTGTTTGGTAAACCTAAATGTTCTTTCGGGGTTACATAACAAAGCATCGCCGTTCCAAACCAGCCGATCATCGCAGCACCAATCGCTGAAGTAATATGATCATAACCTGGTGCAATATCTGTCGTTAACGGCCCAAGTGTATAGAACGGCGCACCCTGACAAATATCAAGTTCTTTCTCCATATTTTCTTTAATTAAATGCATCGGTACATGCCCAGGTCCTTCAATCATAACTTGCACATCATGTTTCCAAGCGATTTTTGTTAATTCACCAAGTGTCTCAAGCTCAGAAAACTGCGCTTCGTCATTTGCATCTGCAATAGAACCTGGACGTAATCCATCTCCAAGAGAAAACGAAACATCGTACTGCTTCATAATTTCACAAATCTCTTCAAAGTGAGTATATAGGAAGTTTTCTTTATGATGGAATAAACACCACTGCGCCATAATTGAACCACCGCGCGAAACAATACCTGTCATACGCTTTGCAGTAATTGGAATGTAACGAAGTAATACACCAGCGTGAATCGTGAAGTAATCAACGCCTTGCTCCGCCTGCTCAATTAACGTATCACGATATACTTCCCACGTTAAATCTTCTGCAATTCCGTTTACTTTTTCAAGCGCTTGATAAATCGGCACAGTTCCAACTGGTACCGGAGCATTACGAATAATCCACTCACGTGTTGTATGAATGTTTTTACCTGTAGATAAATCCATAATCGTATCTGCACCCCAGCGAGTCGCCCACGTCATCTTCTCTACTTCTTCTGCAATAGAAGACGATACAGCAGAGTTTCCGATATTTGCATTTACCTTCACGTGAAAATTACGTCCAATTATCATCGGTTCCGCTTCAGGATGGTTAATGTTCGCCGGCAAAATCGCACGACCTTCTGCAATCTCCTTACGAACAAATTCAAGCTCTACCCCTTCACGAATCGCAACATATTCCATCTCAGACGTAATAATGCCATTACGCGCATAATGCATTTGCGAAACATTTGCACCTTGCTTCGCTCTAAGCGGCTTACGATCCATTTGCGGGAAAACAGGTGTATGTTTTGAAGCCACTTTCACACCGTCATCCTCAGGTTTAATTTCGCGTCCTTCATAAGCTTCCACATCACCACGCCCCAAGGTCCAAGAGTGGCGCGGCGTTGGAATCCCTTTTTCCAGCTCCACTTTATACTCTGGATCTGTATAAGGTCCACTCGTATCATACACACGGATTGGTGGATTTTGAACACCGTTCGTATCGCTTTGTTCAATCTCGCGCATTGGTACTTTCATACCTTCACGTGTTCCATCCACATACACTTTCTTACTTCCTGGTAAACTCGATTTCAATTCAATTTGCTCAGCAGAAACAGACTGTTTCATAACCTTTATTGCCCCCTGTTCGTGACAAGGACGAGATATGGCCAGCGCATGCCAAAATAAAAAGAGCCAGGTCCATAAAAGAATAAGGACCTGGCTCATAAAGACATAATTATGTAAAGCCGTTAACTTCCCTACGCTGGTACGAGCCAGATCAGGTCCAAAGGGTTAAGAAGTTCACACGCTTCTCTCTCAGCCTACGCATACGTTAGGCACCCCTAGTTTATCACTGATTTAATTTTCAATACTTTCCCATCATACACTATAATCTGAAAAATGCAAAGTTTATTTCTTTTGTTGTTTACGGAATCATCCAAGTTAAATAATAAGCCTGCACATACGTCATAATCCCAACAATAGTAACGAAGAATAAACTATGCTTCAATGTAAAGCGGAACAAATCTGACTCTTTCCCAGCAAGTCCAACTGCCGCACAAGCAATCGCAATTGATTGCGGAGAAATCATTTTACCTGTTACACCGCCCGTTGTATTTGCTGCAACAAGAAGCACTTCAGATACACCGACTTGCTGCGCTGTAATTGCTTGTAAATTCGAGAACAGTGCGTTCGCTGACGTATCTGATCCTGTTAAGAATACGCCAATCCATCCTAAGAATGGCGAGAAGAACGGGAATAGTCCGCCAGTTCCTGCAAGTGCTAACGCTAATGTAGAAGATAAACCAGAATAGTTTGCGATAAATGCAAATCCTAATACGAATCCAATAGATAGAATTGGCATTTTTAGTTCGTTTAACGTTTCTTTAAATGTTGCTACTGCATCTTTTGCACTCATTTTTAAAATAAAGATAGAAATGATACAAGCAATTAAAATTGCTGTTCCAGTCGCTGATAAAATATCTAATTTCAAGATTGCTTCATAAGGTGTTGGTTTATTTACAATCGGCTCTGCCTTCATTACTAAATTGTGCAAGCTTGGAACTTCAAATTTAAATACGAGACTTTCTAAAGCGCCGCCTGGAGCGAATAATGCTTTAAAGAAACTTTGGCTCCAAATGACTACCATCACAGTTAAAATAATGAACGGAGACCATGCTTTTACTACTTTTCCTACCGTTAGTTTCGGCATAGATGTCGCCGTCGTCGTTGCTGCTACTTCACTATTCGCTTCTTTAGACTGATAAATTTCTTTCGGCTGCCAAACTTTTAAGAATAGCGATAAACTTACTAAACTTACAAGCGCTGACGTAATATCCGGAAGTTCTGGCCCTAAAAACGTCGCTGTAATAAACTGTGTAATTGCAAATGAACTACCCGCAACAAATAAAGCAGGCCACGTTTGTCTTACTCCTTTAAAGCCATCCATTAAAAATACGATAAAGAACGGAACAAATAAAGATAAAAACGGTAATTGATGCCCAGCCATTTGTCCAATTTTATGCGGATCAATGCCTGTTACTTGTCCAGCAACTGTAATCGGAATCCCCATCGCTCCGAACGCTACTGGTGCAGTATTTGCGATTAAACAAAGACCTGCTGCATATAAAGGATTTAGCCCAAGACCTGCAAGAAGTGCTGCCGTAATCGCTACTGGTGCACCAAATCCTGCTGCCCCTTCCAAAAATGCTCCAAATGAAAACCCGATTAAGATAACGAGTAAACGATGGTCATTCGTAATTGATAATACAGATGCACGAATGACATCAAATTGACCTGTTTTCACAGAAATTTTATATAAAAATACTGACATAATGATAATCCACGCAATCGGCCATAACCCGTATAAGAAACCGTATCCGGTCGCTGCCATTGCCATTGTGAATGGCATTTTATATGCAAATAACGCCACCAAAATTGTAAGTACAACTGTAATAAATCCTGCCACATACCCCTTCATGCGGAAAACTGCTAAAGCTAAGAAAAAAAAGATAATCGGAATAAGTGCGACCGCCGCAGAAATCCAAATGTTCCCGAACGGATCATAAACTTGTGTCCATGTGTTCATTGTTCTCTCCCCCTAAAGAATCCCCTTTTAAATAGAATAACCTCATCAATAGACTATCAGGTCATCATACCTTTGAGTCTAAAAATAAAAACGTTTCAGAAAACGTTTTCAATAACTTCTTTTATACTTTATCATATCATTTTCCATTAAAAAATATTTTTTTGAAAATTTTATCATTTAACAAAAAATCTTACAAAAACGTCACGTTCTTGTAATGTTCATCGATAGTAAGCTTGCAAAAATTACTGCATAATAATAGTATAACAACGGACATTATTTATGAGGTGATATATATGAATGGAAACAAAATATTAGCTGCTTTATCGTACTTTAGTGTACTATTTGCCCCTATCTTATTCCCAATTATAGTTTGGATTGTGGGCGATGCTGAAACAAAACCACACGCGAAACGTGCGCTATGGACACACATTATCCCAAGTATCGCTACATTAATTGGCTTAACTATTTTGGGTATTATGGGCCTTGGATCTGATCAGCCCGATCTAACACTTGGAATCGGTGCAATGATTGTCTTATGTATTTGCGGAATCGTTAGCTTATATTACTTCGTTTGGAACATCGTAAAAGGTATTAAAGTACTAAAAGCTTAATCTTAAACAAACGTTTGATTAAAAAGGACACTTGCAAATTGCAAGTGTCCTTTTCCCGATTCGTGAGGGCTAATAATCGGTGGGGATGAACACCCCACTAATTAAAGTTTCACTTTATCTTCTGCGTTTCTTCTTTTTTCTCATCATTTTCTTTCGGCGCGTATTCACTTTATCCGCTATAATGTGGAGCGTACTCGCCACAACAACCCCCATTACAAACGTTACAATTTCAACCTCGTGTTCCTTCGCAATTTCTATTAAATTTCCACCGAATGCGATTATATTTAATAGGAATAAAAACGGAGAAAACACGATTAACATGTATGCAATACGAATAATATCACCAATTATAATCGTATGTGTGAAGAAGGAACGATGGGGCATTACGCTCCTATATGGATACCAAAAAATGCGGAGGAATCCCCATTTATTATACGCATTACTGTACGTATCTAAATCCGGTGTTAAAAATGAAGTACCTACTAAAAAGCCAATTGCAAAAGTTAATAAAAAATCAAAACTTGTTAATCCATACGAAAAGAGCATAAACAAAACAACCGGAAGGGATATTAAATTTATTTTCGTATGCGTTCTTCCTGATGGCATAATGCACTTCCTCGCTTACGTTCGCCCTGTCATCCTATGACAGTTCTCACCTATTGATCTAATTTTTGATCGATAAATGATGTGTCTATATCCGAACCAAACCATTCTGCCAACTTCACTCGTGACTTATCTTTCACATCTTCATTTACGTATATCGATGCTTGTAATAGTGCGGCCATTAACGCACCTAAATCATCCGTATAACCGACTCCAGCAATGAAATCTGGAATGGCATCAATCGGTGCAATGAAATAAGCAAGTGCTCCGATTACAATAATTTTCACTCGTTTTGGAACATCCGGTCTTTGCAACACGTAAAACAACAATAAACTCGCATAGATTACCGACTGCCCTGCCTGCTTCGCAACATGTTTTATTTTCTTCCAAAACGCTTCAACTGAAAATTTTTGTTTCATTCAAAAGCCTCCCTATTTTCAAAAGAAATAAGCTACAATATGTTATGTTATCAGTAAAAGTTCATCAAAATTACACATAATCTATCAATGAAATTTCATTGTAACAAACAAAACCAAAAAGAACAAGTGTTCGTTAATTTTTTCATATTTTCCTTCATATAATAGTTTTCTAGACAACCACTTAAAGATTTCCATTCCATATTTCTCAACCAAAAAACTTTCAATTCCGCTTAACATTCTTTTCTATTTTTGTTATATTTTCTAGTTGACGGGCATATAAACGAATGTTAAAGTTTTCTCTGGTAGTGACAAATCACATACAAAAAATGTAAAATGTTATAGTGTTTCTCAGAAATGAATTTTGTTGTATAATACAGAAATGACGTTATGCTTATGAGCAGCACAAGAAACCAAAAAGGGTATGCATAGTTAAAGTCGTATATGGGTGAATATAGAAACTCTAATTATGGCCAAGAAAACTATGTATTTTTTATTTTAACATTTTTCGCTCCAAAATCGACCAAGCCTGATAGAGAAAGGGTGGAAATGAATGAAAGAAACCATGAAATCACAATTTCAAAATGTGCGTTTTACTTTATTCGTAGCTTTGGCCGTATGGCTAAAATCCTACATCATTACACGCACTAGCTTCGATTTAAAACTTGAATCGTTCATGCAAGAATTCATTTTATTCATTAGTCCATTAGCAGCATCATTACTGTTTGTGGGTCTTGCATTATTTGCAAAAGGGAAAAAACGTAACTATATAGCACTAGGAATTAACTTTATCTTAACGTTCATTCTTGTTGGTAACGTAATGTTCTACGGATTCTACAATGACTTCGTTACTTTACCAGTACTAGGACAAACGTCTAATTTCGGAAGTTTAGGTTCTAGTGTGAAAGAATTATTTAACTACAAAATCATCCTTGCATTTGCGGATATTATCGTATTCTTCGTTCTATTGAAGAAGAAGAAAGATTTTGCACCGACAGAACGTGTAGCGCGTCCGATGCGTTCTCTATACTTCGTGTCAACGGTTGCTATTTTCTGCGTAAACCTAGGATTTGCAGAAGCTGAGCGTCCAGAACTATTAACACGTTCATTCGACCGCGTTATGCTTGTTAAAAACTTAGGATTATATGTACACCAAGCATACGATCTTGGCTTACAAGCAAAATCAAGTTCACAAAAAGCGTTTGCTGATGGTAGTAAATTACAAGAAACAGAAAACTACGTGAAAACAACACAAAGTAAACCAGATCCAAATATGTTTGGTACTGCAAAAGGGAAAAACGTAATTGTTGTCTCTCTTGAATCATTACAAACATTCTTAATTGGTGCGCAAGTTAACGGACAAGAAGTTACACCATTCCTAAACCAATTTGCGAAAGAAAGTTATTACTTCGATAACTTCTTCCATCAAACTGGGCAAGGTAAAACGTCTGATGCTGAATTCTTAGTAGATACTTCAATGTATCCACTAGACCGTGGTGCTGTATTCTTCACACACGGTAATAACGAATATACAGCAACTCCAGAAATTTTGCGTCAGCAAGGATATCACACATCAGTATTCCACGCGAATAACGCAACGTTCTGGAACCGTAACATTATGTATCCGGCACTTGGTTATGATCGTTACTACAACGAGCTTGACTACAAAATTACGCCAGAAACAAAATTAAATTGGGGATTAAAAGATATCGAATACTTCGATCAATCTATCGATATGTTAAAAGAAGTGAAGCAACCGTTCTATACTCGCTTCCTTACTTTAACAAACCATTACCCATTCACTTATGATGACAGTACGAAATTAATCGATGAATACAATTCTGGTGATGGCGTATTTGACCGTTACATGGTAACTGCTCGCTATTTAGACGAAGCAATGAAACACTTTATTGAGCGTCTAAAAGCAGAAGGTATTTACGACAACTCAGTTATCGTATTCTACGGTGATCACTATGGTATTTCTGAAAACCATAACCGTGCAATGGCACAGTTCTTAGGAAAAGAAGAAATCACTACATTTGACCATATGAACTTACAAAAAACACCGATGTTTATTCACGTTCCAGGTCAAAAAGAAGGTAAAACAACTTCAAAACCAACTGGTGAAATTGATATTAAGCCAACAATTCTAAACTTACTTGGTGTAGATTCTACGAATCAAATTCAATTCGGTCATGATGTATTCTCACCAGAAAATAAAGGATTCGTTGTTCTTCGTGACGGTAGCTTCGTTACAGATAAGTACATGTACACGAACAGTACATTCTACGACCGTACTACTGGCGAAGTTGTGCAATTACCGAAAGAAGAATCTCAACCACTAATTGATCGTGCCCAAAATGAATTGAACATGTCTGACAAAATCATTGAAGGTGACTTACTTCGCTTCTCTGAAAGTAACAAGATCAAAACTGGTGAAGTAAAGACAGCTATTAAAGAAGAAAAGAAGAGCGCTGAGTAATCTCAGCCTCTTTTTTTATTTTCTGCTATCCTTCCTCTCCTATTCATTAACTTTAAAATTACATAACCTTCACCTAATATTTACACCACATTAACGAAACATCTTTATAATAAAATATGTAAATAAGATTCCACATATTTCTTATCTCTCATCTTCAATAGGATCCCTTAGAGAAATGTGTGCATCATTTGTTTTCAACTTTCTTATAATTGTCTTTCCAAGTGTTTTGTTTGCATAAATGAAACCTTTAAAGACGATGTCCCTATGAATGATAGCTACCCTCCTTGTGCAGCATTCCATACGAATGTTGCTTTTTTTTTTCAAAAAGCAGGATTCTTATTTCTCATTTCCGAATTTGTATATACAAAATGCTATAAAGTGAAACTTTAATCAGTGGGTGTTTTGTTCATCCCCCACTGATTATTAGCCCTCACCAATCGGGCGTTTACGGGCAGTTAATGCAGGATAAATCACCACTACTTCTCTGTGATTTACAAATACATATACGTCATATGTAGAGAATTGCTTACATAAAAATTACTATAGTGATTTTTATTCATGTACTAACGAAAGGATGGGACGAAAATTGGCATACGAAAGATTTGTACTATGGAATGATGCAGTTATTGATACAACAAAACATCGCGCGTACATAGAACTTGAAGAAAGAGGTTTACAATTTGGTGATGGCGTCTATGAAGTTATTCGCCTTTATAACGGAAACTTTCACTTATTAGACCCACATTTAACAAGATTATATCGATCCCTTGAAGAAATAGAATTATCACTTCCTTTCTCAAAAGCCGAACTCATCATCTTACTCTACAAATTAATTGAAAACAATAATTTCCACGAAGACGGAACAATTTACTTACAAATATCTCGTGGTGTACAAGCTCGAGCACATGCATTTTCATATGACATATCTCCGACAATCTATGCTTATATTTCAAAAAAAGAAAGACCATCTTTATGGATTGAATACGGTGTACGTGCTATATCAGAACCTGATACACGCTGGCTCCGCTGTGATATTAAATCGTTAAATTTATTACCAAATGTATTAGCTTATACGAAAGCTGAACGCAAAGGTTGTAAAGAAGCACTTCTCGTACGAAATGGTATTGTAACTGAAGGTAGCCACTCTAACTTCTTTCTTATAAAAAACGGAACACTGTATACGCATCCAGCCAATCACCTTATTTTAAACGGCATTATTCGTCAGTACGTCCTTTCTTTAGCTAACACTCTTCAACTTCCTGTAAAGGAAGAGCTTTTCAGCGTTCGCGATGTTTATCAAGCAGATGAATGCTTCTTTACGGGAACGACTATTGAAATTTTACCGATGACCCATCTCGATGGAACTGCGATTCAAGATGGTCAAGTTGGCCCTATCACCAAATTACTACAAAGGTCATTTTCTCAAAGCCTTTTAAAATCCAACAGCACATCTTCCTAAATACGAATAATCTTCTCATTTTCCACATCAAATATATGTATTTAAATGGAAATCAAGGTGCAGATTTATACCTTGATTTTTTTTTGTAACCTTTTTGTCATATTCAGATTACCACATAAGTCTTGACAGTAATCGACATGCTCTTTAGAATTTTTAACAGTTGGTAAATATTTCTTCACTACATTACAGACAGAAAGGAATCGACAAATTATGAAAAAATACCTTGCCGGTCTTGCGGCAGTGTCTGTAGCAGGAGGAGCAGCTCCTACACTTGATAGTGTTCAAGCTGCCCCTGAACAAAATACACAAAAAGCTGCTACACAAACTGTCCAAGCTTCCGCATCAAACAGTTCATCCTATACGGTGAATGCTAGCGTACTACATGTTCGTGCAGGATCAAGTACTTCTCACGATGTTATCTCTCGCGTTTATAATGGTCAATCATTAAACGTAATTGGAGAAGAAAATGGTTGGTTCAAAATTAACCATAATGGACAAACAGGCTATGTCAGTGGCGAGTTTGTATCAAAAAATGGTGCAAAAACAAATACCACTGTAAGTACAGGCGGAAACAATAAAGTTACTGCTGATGTATTACGTGTACGTACAGCTCCTAACACTTCTAGTTCTGTTTCAGGACGTGTATATGAAGGACAAACTTTAAACGTAATTGGAGAAGAAAATGGTTGGGTGAAAATCAACCATAACGGACAAACTGGTTATGTTAGTAGCCAATTTGTATCAGGCGCTTCTTCAAATACTGGCTCTACAAGCAATAACAACAATAGTAACAATGAAGCAACTGTTCAACCAGCAAGTGGAAACTATACAGTAAATGTATCTTCCCTTCGCGTTCGTACAGGTCCTAGCACTTCTCATCCAACTGTAGGTTCTGTTAAACAAGGACAAGTAGTACAAGTTGTAGGCGAAGTTCAAGATTGGTTCAAAATCAATTACGCAGGACAAACAGCTTACTTAAGCAAAGACTACGTAACAAAAGGCGGTTCTAACGAAAACGTCACTCAAGGTAACAACCAAGAGCAAAATAATAATGGAACTGTTCAAACTGGCGGTACTTACGTTGTTAACGCAACATCTCTACGTGTTCGTACAGGCCCTGCTGCTTACCATAGTGTAATTGGCGGCGTGTTAAATGGTACAACATTAAACGTAGTTGGATCTGAAAACGGCTGGTTTAAAGTAAACTACCAAGGAAAAACAGGCTATGTTAGTAGCGAATTTGTAAAATTCGTTAAAGGTGGCACTGCTACTCCTGAACAACCGAAACAACCTGATCAAGGTGCAATTGGTGACTACTACATTAATGCTTCTGCACTAAATGTACGTAGCGGCGAAGGTACAAATTATAGAATCATAGGCGCACTTCCACAAGGACAGAAGGTTCAAGTAATCTCTGAAAACTCTGGATGGAGCAAAATTAACTACAACGGTCAAACTGGTTACATCGGAACACGTTTCCTATCTAAAACACCAGTTGGTGGCGCAGTAGATAATAAGCCTAACGACAACCAAAATAACAATCAAAACAATAACAACAACAATACTAATAATAGCGGTGATAGTTCTTCTCTACTTGCATACGCGAAATCTATGCAAAGCGTACCATACGTTTGGGGCGGTACTTCTGCTAACGGTGTTGACTGCAGTGGTTACATCTACCACGTATTTAAGAAATTTGGTCATAACATTAGCCGTCAAAGTGTTGCTGGATATTGGAGCAGCTTACCACAAACTTCAAGTCCACAACCTGGAGACTTAATTTATTTCAAAGATACTTATAAAGCAGGTCCTTCTCACATGGGTATCTACCTTGGCGGGGGATCATTCATCCAATCTGGAGATAAAGGTGTAGCAATCGCTTCATTAAACAACTCTTATTGGAAAAGCCATTTCTTAGGGTATACGAAAGCACCTTAAGTTATAGTTTCAGAGCCTTCTAGTTTACTAGAAGGCTCTTTTTAAAAGACTCAACATAGTAATCCCCTTTCATTCTCTCTACGAAAAAATTATGCGTTCATTCTCCTATTTCATACACCATATTCTATAAAAATTGTCCAAAACGTTATCATAATGAATATATTTCAACAAAAAACATAACATATTTCATGTCTATTCATTTTATATGTGTTTTTTCAAAGAATTTTCTTTTTATTTAAACTTTTCGTTAGACGTTTGACCTCCGATGTCCATTATGATAAGTTACTTAAGATGTTATATTCGCAAAAGTATAGACAACTGGTTTATACACTTTTTTACTATGAGGAAGGAGCATACACTGCATGAATGTTTTATGGGGAATTGGCGGCGTGATTGGAGTATTAGCAATTGCTTTCTTACTATCTTCCAACCGCAAAGCTATTAATTGGCGCACAATTTTAATCGCGCTAGCATTACAAATGACATTTTCATTTATCGTATTACGATGGGATGCTGGAAAAGCAGGCTTAAAAGTTGCTGCTGACGGCGTTCAAGGATTAATTAATTTTTCTTACGAGGGAATTAGGTTCGTTGCTGGGGATTTAGTCAACGCAAAAGGCCCTTGGGGATTTGTTTTCGTTATTCAAGCACTACTTCCAATCGTATTTATTAGTTCATTAGTAGCAATCTTATATTACTTAGGTATTATGCAGAAATTCGTTAGTATCATTGGTGGTGCATTAAGCAAGCTTCTTGGAACTTCTAAAGCAGAAAGCTTAAATGCAGTAACAACTGTATTTTTAGGACAAACAGAAGCACCAATTTTAATTAAACCATACTTAGCACGTTTAACTAACAGTGAATTCTTCACTATTATGGTAAGTGGTATGACAGCTGTTGCCGGATCGGTTCTTGTCGGATATGCAGCAATGGGAATTCCATTAGAACATTTATTAGCAGCAGCAATTATGGCAGCTCCATCAAGTTTATTAATCGCAAAACTAATTATGCCAGAAACAGAAAAAGTAGATAATAACGTTCAACTTTCAACAGAGCGTGAAGACGCAAACGTTATCGATGCAGCTGCACGCGGTGCATCTGAAGGTATACAACTTGTTATTAACGTAGCTGCAATGCTAATGGCTTTCATCGCATTAATCGCTTTATTAAATGGCTTATTAGGATGGGTTGGTTCTTGGTTCGATATTAAACTTAGCCTTGATTTAATCTTCGGTTACTTATTATCACCATTTGCAATCTTAATCGGGGTTTCACCCGGCGAAGCTATACAAGCAGCAAGTTTCATCGGTCAAAAACTTGCAATCAACGAATTCGTTGCATATGCAAACTTAGGACCACACATGGCAGAGTTCTCTGCAAAAACAAATATGATTTTAACATTTGCAATCTGTGGTTTTGCAAACTTCTCTTCTATCGCAATTCAATTAGGTGTAACAGGAACGTTAGCTCCTACTCGCCGTAAACAAATTGCACAATTAGGGATTAAAGCAGTTATCGCTGGTACACTAGCGAACTTCTTAAACGCAGCAGTTGCAGGTATGATGTTCCTATAAAGTGAAACTTTAATCAGTGGGGGTTTTCTTCATCCCCCACTGATTATTAGCCTTCACCAATCGGGCGTTTTCGGGCAGTTGAACTCCCACCTAACTTCTTTGCTCCAGCCGAATTTTATGGTGGGAGTTTTACTGCCCACAAATAGCGGGATAAACTCATGTAAAGTCTCCTCTTTTAAAGAGGAGGCTTTTTTATATAACATAAATATAATTTTCGTATATATTAAATACTTTATGTATAGATGTATAGACGCTATGTTACAATAATTAGTATGTCTGTTTATTTTTTCTTGTACAAGAGGGATACTACCTGATGTCGCTCGCTAAAAAAAGACTTCCAGCTACATGGTCCATTTCTTAATAATTGTGCATACTACAAATATCCAGCACGAATTAGCTTTAAGGAGGAACGTTTCGTGAAAGATAAGTCCTATAAAGTCCTCTCTATGTGGATTTTACAAATTTTATTTTATTTTACTACTGTACATGTGACGAAATATGAGCACGCGCTCATTTTTACAATTATATATGTCATCATAAATGTACTATTCCTATTTTTAGCTGATAAAACAGCATTTATTTTCTTCATACTAGGAACAATCATTTCAGTATTCTATTTATTTTATCAAGCGTGGCTTCACTTATGGAGTACATCAGATCAATGGGAATATATTATTACCCACTTCCTGATGGCAGCTAACTTCTTCATTGTTTATATTTCAACCCATCTATTAAAAAAGGTTATCCTTAAAAATAAAGAGTTAACTGAACGAGTGAGAGTGCTTGAGCAATACATTGGAGAATCAAAATTATTAACAAGACAAGAATTCGAAAGACGACAAGCTTTATTAACAACTGCGATGAATCGTCGTAATGAAACAGGCATTATCATTTTCTTCGATTTCACTTCCTTTAGTAAATATACGAAGGAAAGTGTCATGGATCGTGTAGCTTCATTATTAGTTAATACAGTCAGAACTGACTTTGACCTTGCTGCTGAATATGACAGTAACACATTAGTCATTTTATTACAAAACACAAATGAAGCCGGTGCTGAAATTGTAATGAACCGTCTACATCCAAAAATGGAGCAATGGCTTGCTGCTGAAGCAATTCAAGATATTAAAATAAAACGAGAACAAATCAATGCAAAGGGACATATCACATTATGATGACACTCGTTATGCTTCTTTTATTTATTTTGTTTTGTGTACTTGTTTTCTGGATCAGCATCACATTTTCAATTAAATATGTATTGATTTTTACCGCCTTTCTATTCTCTGCTTTACTCGTTTATTACTCTTTCTTAACAATTGCGGGCTTAATTCATCGAAATAGTAAACGAAAAAATCGTACGCTAGAACATTATCCAAGTGTAGATATTTTAATACCTGCCCATAATGAAGGCGTCGTTATTAAAGATACATTAGAAGCAATGGCAAAGATTGAATACCCAGGCAAACTAAACGTTTATTTATTAAACGATAACTCTCAAGATGAAACACCTGAAATTGGCGATGATTTCGACAAAGCTTATGCTCATATTCATCACATTCGTGTACCACCTGGCGAACCGAAAGGAAAATCTCGTGTATTAAACTACGGCCTTAGCATTTCGGATGGTGAATATTTCTGTGTTTACGATGCAGATAATCAACCTGAACCACATGCACTGCGAATGCTCGTAGAACATGCTGAAACAACCCAGGATGCCGTTGGAGCAGTTGGACACGTTCGTACAGTAAATGAGAAAAGAAATTGGCTTACACGAATGATTTCATTAGAATTTCAGATTTTCCAGCTCCTTATGCAATCTGGACGCTGGCTATTATTCCAAACAGGTTCACTGACCGGAACAAACATGCTTCTTCGTCGTTCTGCATTAGAAGAGCTTGGCGGCTATGATCCTTATGCAATTGCAGAGGATGCCGAATTAACATTAAGGATTACCCAAAAGGGCTATCTCTTACCAATCGTCCCGGAATGATTACATGGGAACAAGAACCTGAGCATTTAAAAATTCTTATTAAACAGCGGACACGTTGGCTTCAAGGAAACTTATACATTTTAGAAAAAATGTTTTCTTCATTAAGCTTTTTTAAAGGGAAACTTCTCGTCCATTCCTTACAACAAGTTTTAGTGTATGTCGTATTTTGGCTATTCCTAATCATTTCAAACGTTTGGTTTATAATTGGACTGCTCGGGATATTCCAAATTCAATATAGCATTCCATTACTATTTATGTGGTATGTCGCATATATTACATATGTTTCTCAATTATTTAGTGCCCAGAGCGTCGAACGAACCTTTACACCGACCAATATTTTCATAAGCGTCATTATGTACTTTACGTACGCACAGCTCTTTACGTATTTGTTTATTCGCAGTCTCATTCTTTACTTACGTGCAAAGAGCAAGAAACAAGTAATTGGTTGGGATAAAACAGTACGATTTAAAAAAGAAAAATAGATTTCATTAAAAAATAAGCACAGAGCGCCGTATGCTCTGTGCTTATTTTTTACCGTAATACTATATATATCAGACAATACCCCTTAGCTGAAAGTTATTTCACGTCCATCCCCCAACGAACGATCGACCTTCATTTATATACGAAAAAGTGATTGCTATTTTTGTAGAACCAATTGCTTCTCTTGATGCTCTTTACGAGTTTCGGTCTTTGGTTCCGTGCTTTCTTGGGCATTTCGATGTGCCACACGTTTCAAACAAATATGCTTCCACTTTCTTTCGTAACGTTTCATTATTCTAGTTGTCCCCCTTGAATGCGCTTTAAAACTATTTGAAATCGCTTACAGGAAATAATATAGCACATATACATAAAAGTAACAACACATTTCCGACATATTTTTGTCAAAAATATGAATATAATGTGTAAAATATCGGATATTGTCGAACTATATCGATTTTTCTTTTTGAATTACCGATATCTATAGTATTCCGTAACAAAGTAATGCTTTTCCTACAATAGTATAGAACAGTGAAAAAGGACTGCCGACATTCGACAGTCCTAATACTATTTATATATACAGAATTTTTTTCTTCTATTATTAATGTTGTTTCATACGTCCTTCTTTTTGCAACTCTTTAAATAGTGCTGCAATCATAAAGAAAATAACAAATACGAACGGGAAGGCCGCAATAATCGACGCAGTTTGCAGCGCCTCTAATCCTCCGACATACAATAAGATCGAAGCTAACGCCGCTAGAACAATACCCCAAACCATTTTAATACGGTTTGGTGGGTTTAAGCTACCATGTGTCGTTAACATCGCTAGAACAAACGTAGCAGAGTCTGCCGATGTAATAAAGAATGTTGAAATAAGTAAAATAGCTAACACACATAAAGCCGGTCCTATACTACCCATCTGGTCTAACATAGCAAACAATCCTACTTCTGTGCCCATTTCTTTAATTTGTCCATATATATTTGCACCATCAAATAGCTCCATGTGAATACCTGTTCCTCCGAAAACAGAGAACCAAAGCGCACCAATTACTGTTGGTACGAGTAACACACCAACAACAAATTCACGAATTGTACGCCCGCGTGACACACGAGCAATAAACGTACCTACGAATGGTGACCATGCAATCCACCATGCCCAGTAGAAAATTGTCCATGACTGAATCCATTGATTTCCACCTTCATTTAATGGACTTAAACGGAAACTCATACTTGGCAATTCTTGAATGTATGAACCGATTGTTGAAGTGAAATAATTCATAATAAAGTTTGTTGGACCTGCAAATAATACAATTATCATAAGTGCAAACGCTAAAATAATATTCGCATTACTTAAATATTTAATTCCTTTATCGAGTCCCGTTTGCGCAGATAGCATATAAAGAACAGTTACAATTCCGATGATTACTAGCTGTGTCGGTAATGAGTTTGGAATGGATGTTAAATAACTAACACCACCCGCAATTTGCTTTGCCCCAAGTCCTAATGATGTCGCCACACCAAACACTGTCGCAAATACAGCTAGAACATCAAACATATGGGCAATACGGCCATGTTCACCGCCTTTAAATAGCGGACCCACTGTCGCACTAATTGTACTTGCTCTTCCTTTTCTAAATGTAAAATACGCAATACATAATGCTACAAGTGCATATAATCCCCACGGATGTAATCCCCAATGGAAAAATGAGAAACGAAGTGCAAGACGTGCACTCTCTTCAGTCGCACCCTCTCCAAACGGAGGTGTGTATAAATGGTTCAACGGTTCTGCGACGCCCCAGAAAACCAAACCGATTCCCATACCGGCACTAAATAACATAGCAAACCATGTCATATAACTATAATCAGGTTCATCATCATCTTTACCTAAACGAATCGAACCGTACTTAGAAACAATTAAGAAAATAGCAATTCCTAAGAAAATAGAAACGGAAATAATATAGAACCATCCAAACTTACTAACTAACGCAGCTTGAATTACAGTCGTTACATTTCCTAAGCTACCTTTTCCAATAATAGATTCGGGAATAATCCCCCAAAGTGTAAATGCAATACATAATGTTAATGAGACAATAAATGTTTTCGTCAGTTTCCTCATCAAATCCCCCTTCGTATGTTTCATTTCTTGTAAAAATCATAAATTCCGATATGTTAAATCGGATAGAAAACCATAGTTTTTTGTGGTGATTTTCTTTCGGCTCTCTCAAGTTTGCCTTCACCAATTAGAGTTCTTATGGACAGCCTTACCTTCCGTACAACCTTTCCACTCTGCAAGAGCTACAAGATTGGAATACTACTGTCAAATTGTGTGAGAAAAATGCGGATGGGAAGAGATTTTCCCAAAAAAGGATGTGTTACAGTTTTAAAAAAGGGCAGATTTATTCTTTACAACCCTTTCTTCTTGTAACAATTATGCGGTTTTTTGCTAGTATATAGCGCGTGTTTATAACTTCACAAACGAGATGTTTATGTTTATATAACTATATTACCCATAAAACGTTAAAATACTCAAGGAATGTAACTGTATAGTAATCATTATGTAACACTCCTGTAATGTTTTTATTTGCACCGAAAAAAATATGTTGTATTAAATATTTTGAATATAACTAGAAACCTACTAATTATATGGAATGAAAAACGCTTTCCTCTCATTCTAGCTATATTACAAAGTGTTAACGACTTATTACGAATGGTTTGTAATTGTGTGTTTTCCCAAAATCCGAAAAAATCTGTTGCTATAATGAGGACACGAAAACAAACGCAATGGAGGCTATCATGAAAAAATTAATTGGAATAGCAACAGCAGCAGTTTTTGGTCTTGGGATTTTCACCGCATCTGCTAATGCAGAAACTGTTGTAACAACAGACGTACTAAACGTACGAGAAAACCCTACTACTGAATCAAAAGTTGTCGGTAAATTACAGAATGGTCATAAATTAGATGTTCTAAATACAGAAAACGGATGGTCACAAATCAAATTAGATGGTAAAGACGCATTCGTAAGTGCAGAGTTTACAAAGAACTCTTACTATGTAACAGCTAACGTATTAAATGTACGTGCTGAAGCGAACACAAACTCAGAAATTCTTGGAACGCTTAAGAAAGACGATATGATCGAAACAACGAACCAAGTACAAAATGAGTGGTTACAATTTGAATATAACGGGAAAACAGCTTATGTTCATGTTCCTTTCTTAACAGGTACAGCACCTGTTATTGAGAAACAGGAAACACCTGCACCAGTAAAAACAGCTGCTAAGCCTGCTGTGAAAGCTGCTGAAACCAGCGAACCTTCTAATGGTCGTGAGTTAACAGTTGTAGCTACAGCATATACAGCTCATCCGAGCGAAAACGGTGGCACATACGGCGGCCGTGTATTAACTGCAATGGGTCATGACCTAACAGCGAACCCAAACATGAAAATGATCGCTGTTGACCCGAAAGTAATCCCATTAGGATCTAAAGTATGGGTAGAAGGTTATGGAGAAGCAATCGCTGGTGATACTGGCGGTGCAATTAAAGGTAACCGTATCGACATTCTACTTGGATCAGATAGCGCTGCTAACAAATGGGGACGCAAAACTGTTAAAGTGAAAATTTTAAAATAACCAATGACTGCTAAATTACAGCCGGTTCTCTTTATTGAGAGCTGGCTTTTATTTTTTTATAATAGCTATAAGGAGGCTATGTCCATGAATGTACAAGCGAAAGTAGACTGGGTCGGTACACCAAAGCCGTACATATATAAAGATGATATAACATATGATGCAATCGCAATTGACTTCTCACTAACAAACGATGACAATCGCTATAAATTAATTGTGCTCAAGTCTGAAGAAAATACACATTACAAACTCGTACAATACGGAATAAAACCAGGCTCTCAAAAGCCATTCCCTATTGATATTCCATTCGAGCAAGAAATGCTACCGCTCATAAAGCAAATATTAAATGATCCATATGTACAAGCGATATTAAAGGAAGCCCGCTTCTAATTGCAAAAAAGGATATCACCTAGTAGGATTTTCCAATTAGGTGATATCCTTTTTACTTTCCCTTCATGAACACGAGTAGAGAAAATTATATCAACGGTTCAACATGGAATATCGATTTACCGACAAAGATTGACAATAACGGCAAGCTACCTAAAGAAAGAGGCTGTTCAAAATTGAACAGCCTCTTTCTTATATTAACGATTCGGACCAGATACTTCCTCTGATTTCAGCGTATTATTCGCTCCAAGAGAATGGTACAATATCTTTCCATTTCCGTTAACAGTAACGATATGGTCATTATTAAAGCTCTTGAATTTTACAGAGCCGTCACCGTAACGAATATGATATTCTTCATATGTCGTTACTTTATATTTCGTCGCACTTTGACGTTCTACATTGCGAATATTCATTGTCAATAAATCTTCTGTAATTCCTTTTTTGTGTAGATATTGTAAGTAATCACGGTCTTCCTTATACGATTTCCCGCTCTTATCATAATCATTTTCAATTAAACTAAAATCGTTTAATGCAATTGCACGTACGTTATTATAAATATGATTTTGTACAAAATCTCCAACCGCTGAACTAGAAGCTTCTTTTGGGAACTTTAAGTAATATGTACTTTGATCTCCAACTTTAATACTTTCAGATTTCATCACACCAAATTCAGCGTTTTTCTCCAAATGTACTTCTACCTTTTCATCCGTCGGTACAGGACCAAGTTTATAACTTCCGTAATTTAACTTTCCGCGTTTCTTGCCATTAACAAATACAGTTGCATCGTTTTCATCAGACGAAATGGTTACATAATTTCCTTCAAGTGATAAATTCACTTCTACTGTCCCATTCTTTTCATCTGCTAAATCCACTTCTTTTTCTGTCTCTAATTCAGCAAGTTCCGTCTTCGCCTTTGCCTTTACAACATAAGCACCCGGGAAGTATGGACCTAATTCTTTCGAAGTTTTGTCACTAGAACGCTCTGTTTCTTTTTTATCATTCACATATATTTCAGCATTCTTTGCAGTTGTGCTAACATTCATGTAATACGACTTCATGCTGAACTTATACTTCGGATACAAGAACCATTCTTTCCCGTCTTCTATAATTTTCCCATCTTTAAAAGATGCTTTATCACTTGCTAACTTTTGATCTACTGTCTCTCTTTGCAAATATGATAACAGTTCTTTATTATAAGAAGGATTCTCTTTTAAATAACGGATATACGCCTTAATATCTTCTGTCTTAACCTTGAAGGTTGGATCGTCTACTTTCAAAATCTCATCGATTGCATTCACATCTTTATTTTGGAATGCTTCAATCATTGCATTTACTTGCTTTTCCTTCGAAAACTTGCTAGCACCGAATTTATATGCGCCAAACAAAATAGCAAAAACAATGACAAAACCTATAAGTAAAAACATGTTCTTCTTACTTTTCACTGACTTTGTTTCTCTCCGCATTTCTGAGTGAGAAGAAGCTGTTTGATCAGCAATTTCTTCTACTTTACTTCCGCAATCAGGACAAAAGTTCAAATGATCCGCAACTTATTTATTGCATGTTCCACAAAACTTCAAGTATTTCTCCCCCTTATTTTTTTACTAATTTAATACGTAAGAAATAAGAAAACTACCTACTATTAAATATAGCGTGTTACTTTGAATAGATAATATCGGTCCAGAAATTCCAGCGAACTCCTTCATAATTTCCTTACTTCCTGAAGCTGTAATATGAATTTTTGCTAATCCATTTACACAAAGCATCATCACTGTATAAACAGCGCTAAACACTGCTATAGTTACGTACATATTTCGCATACGATATTGAGCCAATTTCATTCCAGCCCTAACTAGTAGAATACATGGTAGAAGAATTAATAATCCCCACCAATGTAAATATGAATTAAAATCATCAATATCTTTTATACGATCAGCACTAGCACCATTAGCGATTTCCAGGTCTTTTAAAGACGTACCCTGTATTGATATGCCTGACATATACGATACATGCAGCGGCCCTTTTTCGACTGAATATCTATGCATTTCTCTCTCCATATTCCCCCACTCAATTTCAGTTGGAGAAAGGTGGGCCATATTCCACATGAAAGGTGTTGCTTCTAAAGAAAGTAATACTTTATACGCCTTCTCTGGAAAATCAATTGGACCCATTGATTTTGAACTACTAAATAAAATCGTAATAAGTATAATACCAAATGTAATAAGTAGTCCTTTCAAAACAGTCACTATACTATAATAAATAGACGTTACATACGGGACAAACTGACTAGTAGAAGAAAGCATACGATGCGGTCCTGCTTCAATACTCATACCAATAAAGCTGAATAATAGGCCAAATATAATACCAAACAATAAACTAACAACATGAGAATATACAACATCAATAGTCATCGTTTGATAGAAATAAGAAATAGATGTAGAAGAACTTGCCATAAAGCTTACAATACATAAGAAAATACCGTATATCATGCCAATTACACATGATGTCATGAACTTCTCTCGCCAACTAATTGAAGGTTTTTTCTTTCAACAAAAAATCCACTTCCACCTAATATAAGTGCCGGAATAGTTACCAAGATGAATAATGGGATATGAAGAAGGAATGACATCGTGTATGCCCCGCTCCCGCTAATTTCAATACCTATTAAATGACACATTAAAATTAATGGTGCTATACCAATAAATGATTGATTAATGGTATTCATATTCAACATACCATCCGTATTTCTAACCGCTGTCTCCACTACATCATTTATAGCAGAATCTATTATTAAACTGCCAATCCAACCTGCAATGAACATACATACAATTGCAAAAGCACCACCGAATAATCCTTTTTTCAGCATACTTCCTGATGCATTTACATGTAATTGCGCTCCTGCATTTGGTAATTTCATGTTCGATTCTTTTTGGGCGACTCCTAATAAAGAATCACCGCATTTCTCACAATATGTAGCATATTCTTTACTTTCCTGTCCACATGTTCGGCAATACTTCGAAGATTGCGGGACTAACATAACATGGCTATCTATACTATCCGTACTTGAGCCGTCATGTGTACAATAGTTTACTGCCTCAGGCTGTTCTAAACCGCAAATTTTACAATACATGTTCCTCACTCCTTACTTTGCTTCATACCACATGCTGGACAGAATGTAGCTTCCGTTGCAATTTGTTCACCACATGAAGAACATGCTTCTTTTTCAATATTTTTTGATTGAAGGAGTAACTCATTTTCTTTACCGCACTGCCCGCAAAATTTATCATTTAATGATAATGGACCACCGCAACTACACTGTCCTTTTTGTTCTTGTCTCTGTAAATTAGAAATTTGTCTGCGCGTGTTATAAATAGCAACATCAAGCTCTTGCACTGGTGCTACAATAGCTTTCAACAAATCTACTCGAACTTCATCATCACGAAGTTGCATATATACCGTTTGACCAAGTTCAAGTAAAATTTCAGTTTTTTCTTGTAACTTCTCTTGTGTAATCTTCTTTAATTGCGCCATTTCCTGTGCTACTTGCAACTTCATCTTTCCTTGCTCAATTCCCTCTTGCAACTTATTCATGCCATTACCAAACTTCGATTGTAAATCTGACAAACAAATTCTCTCCTTTTAATTACATAGTAATATACAAAATTAACATTATATATATTACCATGAAATTCTAATTGTGTAATTAGAATTTCATTTTTTCTGTTTTGAGCATTTTTTGTTTATAATGGTAAAGGAAAGAAATCTGTGTACGGAGGAATATTATGCTGCAAGACTCAATTACGAAAGATGAAATTATGATGATTGCGAATGAGTTCGTTCAAGGGCTTGATCCACAGCAAGTTGCTGATCAAGAGCATGTCGCTACAGCTCGGCAACTATATCGTAGTGGTGTTGTCTATAACGTTGACTTTGATGGCTATACGCTATCCGGAACTGTAAATGCTGAAGGCAGTGTATATAGCGTTCACATCCCGATTCGTAATGTCACTGAAAGCTATTGCGATTGCTTCGCACCAACGCAATGTCAGCATATGCTTGCTGTGTTACTATCTGCAGCTTCTAGTTTTGGGCAAGTAGGAGATGTATTAACTTTATTCAAAAATAATACAAAACCTTCTCTTCCTCCTATTCGAACTGCACGACAAGTATTGCAATCATCAGCTTTTGAAGAAATGGATTATAAAAGTTGGCAAACATACTTTGAAAATGAATATGAATCATTTAAAAAAGAACAAGCGCGGCTCACTTATAAACAAATGTATTTTCTTATGAGTCTTTTTACAGACTTCTATACAAAATTAGAACGGAAAGCTCCGCGCATCGTTGCTATTCATGAATTATTTAAGTTGCACGCGGCACTTTATTGCTTTCAAAAATTATTAGAAGAAATTCAAGAATTTGAAGCAAACAAACTATATTCTTATCACCAACCAGTTAACGTCGTTCGCCTATTCGTTGATAAAGTTGAATCTACCGTTAGGGACCTAAAAACAGAGGCGATTCCAGAAGAATCCAAACCGATTTTAGAAGAAACAGCGCGGCTCATACATGAAGCATTCTTCTCTACCGATGCCTATACACAAGAGCGATTCTTCATTTATCGTCACGTATGGGGTGAACTGTTAAGAACAGAAGAGCAGCTACAAGAAGAAAAAAAACGAATCGATACTAAAATCAATCCACTTTCCAAAGCATTAGCATCTTCTCACCTGCTCTTTTTAAACGGTGAAGATGTATCGGCAATGGAATTACTGGAAAAACAGCCTTCTTCTGTTGTGAGCCTTTACTTCTATTGGTTAGAAGAGTTATTAAGTGCGATGGAGTGGGACCGTGCTAAAGATTGGCTTTCCTTTACTTATAAACAAGTAAAAGAAACGATAACGGAACAAGAGAATACCGTCTTCATACAAGATATCGTTCGATTATTTGTGATGATGTATGAGACATATGCAACGCATACGAATGAACAAGCGGGATTAGAAATGATTTTACAAGAACTATTACCGTATAGTTTCACAAATTATGAACAATATGTACTTGCGAAGAAACAATACCATGCATGGACGGAACTTCAGCTCTTATATGGATTCGAAGTAATCGAACTTTTGAAAGAACCATTGAAAGATATTGAAAAAGAAGCGCCCGAAGCAGCACTTCCTCTTTATCACCATGCCGCAATTGAAGCAATTGAAGAGCGAAATCGCAAATCATATAAACGTGCCGTTCGTTACTTAAAGAAATTACGTATGCTTTATAAACGACTGAAGCGAACTGATGAATGGGATGCTTTCATTATTCATATCGCTAACTTACATTCACGTCTGCGTGCACTACAAGAGGAATTACGGAGAGGAAAATTAATCGATGATCATACAAACTGAAGTAACAATTAGGCTCCAGCACGTTAGTCAAGGTTGGTTCCTTTGGGGAGAAGATGATAGCGGTACGCTCTTATCCGTAGCAACTTGGAAAAAAAATGCATTCGCATGGCACTCTACTTCTTTCTACGGAACGTTTTTAAAAGAAGCAACGTATGAAGGAAAACAAGGCGTTATGTTAACGAATGCACAGGCATTTGAATACATCGCAAATAAACCGATGAATTCATTTGCAAATATGCAAATGAACGGTCCTATTACGGCACTTACAAAGGACGCAAGTGAATTATGGGACGCTTTCGTCAGCGGCAGCTTCGCACCTGACATGAAGCATTGGTCTCAGCAGCCATCTTGGAAAGTTCAGAATATTTCAATTGAAGATGACATGTTAGCATCTCTTTTCTCTGCCGCTGTGAACGAAAGTATTTTGCAAGATGCTCGCTCAAATGACGGATGGGAAGATGCAAAGAGACTATACGAACATTACGACTTTACGAAAAGGCAATTGGAAGCAGCACTACATGAAGAAGATTGGCTTCGAAAAATTGGTTACATTGAAGATGATCTTCCATTTACAGTCGGCTTAAGACTACAAGAACCGCAAGAAGAACTTGAAATGTGGAAGCTTGAAACAATCGTTACACCAAAACGTGGTGCACATCGCATATATGTATATGAAAGTATCGATTCCTTACCAAAACGATGGCACGATTACGAAGAACGTATCCTTGAAACACAAGAAGGATTCAGTAAGCTCGTACCGTGGCTAAAAGAGGACGACAAGTTCCGAGAAGAACTCTTTGAAACGGAAGCTTGGAACTTCTTAACCGAAGCAAGTAATGAATTACTGGCAGCAGGTATTACAATTTTACTACCATCATGGTGGCAAAATTTAAAAGCAACAAAACCGAGGTTGCGTGTACAGCTGAAGCAAAGTACAGCACAAACACAGTCTTTCTTCGGCATGAATACGCTCGTTAATTTCGACTGGCGCATTTCAACGGACGGAATTGATTTATCAGAAAGCGAATTTTTCGAACTCGTTGAACAAAACAAACGTCTTTTCAATTTAAATGGTCAATGGATGAGACTTGATCCTGCCTTTATTGAAGAAGTAAAAAAACTAATGCACCGTGCCGATAAATATGGACTTGAAATGAAAGATGTGTTGCAGCAACATTTATCTAATACGGCAGAAACAGAAATTGTAGAAGACGATAGTCCGTTTACCGATATTGAAATCGAGCTAGATGGATATTACGAAGAGCTTTTCCAAAAACTTCTACACATTGGAGATATTCCAAAAGTAGATGTACCATCTTCGCTACAAGCAACACTCCGCCCGTATCAACAACACGGTGTTGAGTGGTTGCTATACTTACGAAAGCTTGGATTTGGAGCATTATTAGCCGATGATATGGGACTCGGAAAAAGTATTCAAACGATAACTTACTTACTATACGCTAAAGAAAACAATCTCCAAACAGGTCCTGCATTAATTGTGGCACCAACATCAGTCCTTGGAAATTGGCAAAAAGAATTTGAGCGTTTCGCACCAAGCTTACGTGTTCAGTTACACTATGGAAGTAACCGATCTAAGGATGAGTCATTTAAAGATTTTCTTCAATCAGCAGATGTTATATTAACTTCTTATGCATTAGCTCAGCTTGATGAAGAAGAACTTAGTACGTTATGCTGGGACGCTGTTATTTTAGACGAAGCACAAAATATAAAAAACCCACATACGAAACAGTCGAAAGCAGTAAGAAACCTACAAGCAAATCACAAAATTGCTTTAACCGGTACACCGATGGAAAACCGACTTGCTGAGCTTTGGTCTATTTTCGACTTTATCAATCATGGGTATCTCGGAAGCTTAGGACAATTCCAGCGCCGCTTCGTCACACCGATTGAAAAGGACCGCGATGAAGGAAAAATCCAGCAAGTTCAGCGGTTTATCTCGCCGTTTTTACTGCGTCGTACGAAGAAAGATCAAACGGTCGCATTAAACTTACCAGATAAACAAGAACAGAAAGCTTATTGTCCACTAACTGGCGAACAAGCTTCCTTATATGAACAACTTGTTCAAGATACATTACAAAATGTAGAAGGATTAAGCGGAATTGAAAGACGCGGATTTATATTACTTATGCTGAACAAGCTAAAACAAATTTGTAATCACCCAGCCCTTTATTTGAAAGAAGAAGAACCACAAAATATCGTCGAGCGCTCTATGAAAACAAAAACGGTAATGGAGCTCATCGAAAATATAAAAGACCAAAATGAAAGTTGCTTAATCTTCACTCAGTACATTGGCATGGGGAACATGCTAAAAAGTATGTTAGAAGAAACATTTGGTCAGCGCGTCCTCTTCTTAAACGGGAGCGTACCGAAGAAAGAGCGTGACAAGATGATTGAGCAGTTCCAAAACGGAACGTATGACATCTTCATCTTATCGTTAAAGGCCGGCGGAACAGGATTAAACTTAACTGCCGCCAACCATGTTATTCACTATGACCGTTGGTGGAATCCAGCTGTAGAAAACCAAGCAACAGACCGTGCTTATCGCATCGGTCAAAAACGCTTCGTTCACGTTCATAAGCTTATTACAACGGGAACACTTGAAGAGAAGATTGATGAAATGTTAGAACGAAAACAATCATTAAACAACGCCGTCATTACAAGCGATAGTTGGATGACCGAACTATCAACCGACGAACTAAAAGAATTACTTGGCGTATAAAGTGAAACTTTAATCAGTGGGGTTTTGTTCATCCCCCACTGATTATTAGCCTTCACCAATCGGGCTTTTACGGGCAGTTAATGCGGGATAAGGTGGATGTTTCTATTCCCACAAATAGCGGGATAAATGAAAAAGGAGCAAATCTCTAACTGAGATTAGCTCCTTTTTCTATGCCAAAACCAATTGCTTATTATAATTCCTGTTAACCCGCCGCACGTATCAAGCAATGAATCTTGCCACATCGGTGTACGGTCTCCCGTAAACCATTGATGAATTTCATCAAATGTTGCATACCCCGCAACGAAAAGGAGGGCGTATGCAAAGCACCTTTTTCTCGAATAACCCGATCGATGAAAAGCATAATACGTCAATGAACCGAGCATAAAGAACACCATAAAATGAGCACCTTTACGAAGGAAAAACTCAACAAATCCACCTACACCTTTATTTGCGATACTAACAGGTGTACCTCCCCCATAATCGATAGATACCCATGAAAAATGCTCTTTCACAAACTCAACATTTATATATTGCTCAATATCCGAGCGCATATCTTGTTTTTTATATGGCTGTGCTGAAGAATAGAAAATAATCCCCATCCATAGTAATACAGGAATCCAAAATAACCATTTACGATTCATTCTCCCGAAAACCCCTCTCTTAGTCTTTTAAGAGTACCAAAAAAAAGAAAAAATTTCACGCCAAAACATGATATTTACACCCTATTTATAAAGTGAAAGACCAACTATGAAAAGTCAAGGATGAAATTCAGAATAAATAATGGAAGGG
>NZ_JBFPJH010000445.1:0-2358 GCF_040838255.1 Bacillus sp. C30
TAATATTTCCTTCTAATTGTGGTAAAAAAGACTTTGGTAATCTATCATTCCCACCTATTATTTCGCAAAATCCGCTCTCCTCTTGCATAATATATAAAAAACGTAACGTCTCAACGAATGACCTTTCTAAAAAACCTTCTAAATCTAATAGAACACCTATCATCTCAATCGTTACTGGCGAAAAATACGTATTATATTGATAAGGATGATATTTTAAAAATTGACCTGTAGAATATTTCCCAAAATCCTTTACTACAATATCCCAATTTTTCTCTGGGTTCTTTTTTATAAAATTTATAATGGGCTGTACCGCTAACATTAATAGTTCCTCAGACGTTTTCCCAACTTCATTCATTTCCACAGGATATCTTAAAATACTTGGATCTTTTTCGTATTGTTTTAATGTCGTTTTCCGACCATTTACGTAGATAATATCTGTCTCATTCCTATTAATAAAAGGGCTCACCTGTAGCCCAAACTTTCTTATATATGCCATCGTTAATGTATGCGAATACGGAATTCTCATCGCTCCAACATCTAAATATAATCCGGTATCTTCCATCCTAACTGTCTCTATGCGGCCACCTACACGGTTGTTCGCTTCAAAAACCTTCACTTCATGCCCTGCTGCTTTTAATAAAGATGCCGAAACTAATCCAGCCATACCAGCCCCTACTACAATGATTTGTTTCGGACGTGTCGTCTTCTTCAATCCCTTATTTATAACTTTTAACGTTTCATCCATCTCATTGTTAAACATTATATCTTTCTGCACAATCCCACCCCTTACTTCATGAAATACAAATTAGTGGTTTAGTGCATTTTATTCATAAATTCACTTAAACATAACACCACCACAATTTGAAAATTCACTAAAAATACATAAGGTGCAGCTCTCCCCCTTCCACATGCTTCATATGATAAACATACAGATAGTAACTGTATGGAAAGGGTGGATACACATGAAACGTACTTACGATTATCAGGCTACAAAAAAACATTTAGAATTAAAGAAACAGCAGTTATGTAAAAAACTCACTAGCGTTAAACTAACTGAAGAAGAACGCAAGCAAATACATTTAGAAATTGATAACTACGAATATATATTAAACTTAGTCGAAATGAATCATTATGAACGAGGGTTTTCTCATTAAAAGCGGATAAAAAATTATTCACTTTTCCTTTTGAGCATTTCATTACGCATTTTTCGTAAGTAAATATATAATAGGATGTACATTAAGATTGAGAGGTATATTCTATGATCAAATTAAGTGTATTAGACCAATCACCTATTTCAGATGGTAGCAAAGCAGCCCAAGCTATTTCACATACAGTTACGCTTGCACAAGAAGTTGAGAAACTCGGATTCACACGTTTTTGGGTATCCGAGCACCATAATTCAGTTAGCTTAGCTGGTTCAAGTCCAGAAATACTCATTTCACATATTGCCGCGAAAACTGACCGTATTAGAGTTGGTTCTGGTGGTGTTATGCTGCCACATTATAGTCCATATAAAGTTGCCGAGAATTTCCGCGTTTTAGAAGCACTTTATAAGGGCCGCATCGACCTTGGTGTCGGGAGAGCGCCTGGTGGTATGCCGATAGCAACTCACGCACTTCAAGAAGGTAAAATGGTCTCACTTGATCAATATCCAGAACAAATTGCAGATGTTGCTATGTACTTACATGATCAAGTACCAGAAAACCATCATTATGCAAACTTAAAGGCTACTCCAGTTATCCCAACATCTCCTGAAATGTGGATGCTCGGTTCTAGCGGAGAAAGTGCAATGATTGCCGCAAAGCAAGGCGCTTCTTTTGCATTTGCACAGTTCATTAACGGATACGGTGGCCCTGAAGTAATGAAGGCTTACCAAGAACAATTCCAACCTTCCTATTTAGGCGATAAACAAAAATCAATCGTATCTATTTTTGTTATTTGCGGAGAAACAAATGAAGAAGCGGAGAAGATTGCATCAAGCCTTGATTTATCGATTTTACTATTAGAACAAGGAAAACGGACTACTGGTACTCCTTCTATTGAAACTGCTCAAAATTATTCGTATAGTGCTTATGATCTATTCCACATAAAAGAAAATCGTCAACGTATGATTGTCGGTGATCCGTCTTCTGTGAAAGAAAAAATATTAAACTTAAGCAAAGCGTATAATACTGACGAATTTATGATTGTCACGATTACTCATCAATTTGAACATAAATTAAACTCTTATCGCCTATTGGCAGATGCTTTTAATTTATAATAACGAAAAGGAGATGCATCACATATGATGCATCTCCTTTTCTTACTACCAATCAATTGTTTTTGCTTCCTATATATTCAATAGCTTCTTTTAATAAC
>NZ_JBFPJH010000446.1:0-2358 GCF_040838255.1 Bacillus sp. C30
AGTGTATGTTATCTTTGGAGTTACGAAATTGGGGGAGAATAAATGAAATTACTATTAATAGTAGTAGCTGTGGGGCTTCTGTGGTTTATCAGTTTTTTACATATTTATTGGGCTTTTGGAGGTCGATGGGGTTCTGCTGCTGTTATCCCAGTAAAAGAGGGAGAACATAAGCCTGCTTTTACTCCGAGAATATGGGGAACATTATTCGTAGCCATTCTTATTCTATTAGCTAGTGTCATTATTGTTGTTCAAGTAGGTTATTTGCAGGGGTTCGAAGCAAATAGTTTATCTAAAATCGGAAGTATTGTCTGTGCTTTAGTTTTCATTGTTAGGGCAATTGGTGATTTTAAGTTTGTTGGATTTTTCAAAAAAATTAAACATTCTCAGTTTGCTAGATATGACACTTGGTTCTATAGTCCATTATGTTTATTCTTTGGTTTTGTCTATATCATGTTGTTGTTTTAATAAGTATAATGAATTCCCTATAAAATAAATTTCATGCAGGAAGAAAACACCTCTTATTGAACAAGTAGCAATAAAAAGAAGTTTGAGCATAGCAATAGAGCAATACAGGTTCTGTTGACAGCGAAGTCCACTATGATTAGTCATTTGTGTTTAAAAAGAGGATAGATAGGGCGAATTTATTCAAGCTCTTCTATCCTTTTAATTTTTATACATATAATGTATGAAATTAGATAAGAATTCACTATTAATAATAGGTTCAGCTTATATCTTGACTTTTAATAAAATTTTAAAGTGTTGGTTTTTTATTGTGTGAATAAGAGGTTAGTTGTTGTTTTGGAGTTTACATGAATGATTTAAACTTGGCAATTGTATCATGTAATCTTTCTAATCCAATCAACATATCTTTTTCATTTAACATTGAATAACTAATTCGCAAATGATTATATTGAGTTTCATGGCTTAACAGACAAGCTGTGCCGGGTAAAAAAGAAACATCAACTTCATTCGCTTTTTGTAATAATGTAAAAGGATCGATTGACTGAGGGAGTGTAACCCATAAGTTAAATCCTCCATTAGGTATTTCAAATTCTAATTCTTTTAATGGAGATAATATATCAATTGTTAAATCGCGTCTAATTTGTAAAGCAGTCCGTAATTTTTCTAAATGATTTTTCATTCGTTCCGCTCGTAAAAAAGGAAGTAGTGCTTTTTGTGTCAATAAGGGACTACCAATATCCATCGAAGCCTTCACGGCGTATAACCATTCAAAGATAGGACCTTCAGCTGCAAGTGCCGCGATGCGAAGACCTGGTGCCAACGTTTTACTAAATCCTTTTAAATATATAACATGACCATTTGTATCAAAGCTTTTTATTGGAGGGGGAATTTTAAAATCCTCAAAATATATCTCTCCGAAAGAATCATCCTCTAAAATGAAAAATTGATAAAGCTCTGCTAGTTCTACAAGTTCCATTCTCCTTTCTTTACTCATTACTGTGCCCGTTGGATTCTGAAAAGTAGGATTCACATATAACAAAACAGGATTCTTTCTTTGACAAATATCATCGATTAAATCTGAGCGAATGCCGTTGTTATCAAGACTAACAGGGATAATTTGAACTCCTTTATTAACAAATACATCAAGCGCCGCTCCATAACACGGACTTTCTACTAACACTATGTCTCCAGGCTTTAATAATGTTTGGGCGATTAAATCGATTCCTTGCTGGGCACCACTTGTAATTAATAATTGAGATGGATCTGTAACTACTTGTTGGTGTTCTTTTAAGTAGTTTGTTATTTCCACTCTAAGTTCTTTGTCACCTTGAACAGGTCCGTATGTTGCCAGTATCATTTGATCCTTATTAAGTAATTTGTGCATTTCATCTGAAAGAAACGGATTTGGTAATAAACGTGGATAAAGGACAGCCTGTGAAAAATCAAAATATTTACGATGTTGGTTCATTACATATTGAGAACGCATAACATTAATGGATTTCGTTTGTTGCCATTGATATGGAATTGGTTTGAAATCTTTGTTCACACGTTTATGTATATAGGCACCTTTTCCTTGTTCAATTCGTATATAACTTTTCGTTTCTAACTGTTTATAAGCTTTACGAACAGTTAATAAACTAATTTGCAAATCATCGGCCATAGAACGTAAAGAAGGGAGGTAATCGCCATGCGAAAGCATCCCGCTTTGAATTCTCTCAACAATTTGCATATATATTTGTTGGTAATATGGTATGTTGGATTCTTTACGTAGTACTATCTTCATAGAATCACCTGCTTTTCTTTTTAATTTAATTAAAGCGAAAAATAGTCTGACAATCAACTATATTTTTATTCAACTGTTATATGCTCGGATACACTGTTATACACCATATCCTC
>NZ_JBFPJH010000447.1:0-2351 GCF_040838255.1 Bacillus sp. C30
CAAAGTATGTCCCGTAAGGGAAACTGTTGGGATAACGCCGTGATCGAATCGTTTTTTAGTATCTTTAAACGTGAATGTTTACATGGAGAAAAACTGATTTCTCTCGCTCAAGTAACTCAGTTAGTGGCTGAATTTATTTATATGTATTATCATTCACTTCGTCCGCACTCATCACTAAATGGAATGACTCCGTATCAATATTCAAAATCCATTGCGTAATCTATTTCATGTTCCAGTTTTTCTTGACCAGGTCATATTGGTATTGAGAAAGTTACTCTCTACATTCGAGATAACGAACAATACATGCAACGATTATCCCGATGATGAGCGAACCCAATAGAATATCTATGCCAAGTACTTTCTAAAGAAGACCTTGGCTTCTTGCCATGTCACAAAACCTCGTTCAATAACTGCTGATGGTGATAAAGCCTATCCTGTTGCGATACGTCAACTAAAGGAAGAAAAGTGTATACCACACGGTACACCACTTCGTGTGAAAAAATATTTAAACAAGATCATCGGTTTATTAAAAAACGAATTCGGAATATGCTTGGATTGAAATCAGTGCTGACAGCTACGAAAATGATTGCTGGAATAGAAGCTATGCATATGATCAAAAAAGGACAAACTCTCCGAGGGAAGAAGTCTGTTCAAAAGCAGATATATCTTATTCATGAACTCTTTGGTTTAACAGCATAAAATTCAATTCCGCTAGGAATCTTTTTCTTTTTTTCATATCCCACTGTTTTTGCACCAGAATCATTTAAAAGACATCTATCAAAAAAAACGTAGAATCTAAATATTAAACAATTAGTTCTGAGTCAGGTAAATGATACATTACAAAAAAATATAAATGTCTGCAAGTATCCCATGTCCATCAACCTAAGACTTTTTACTCCCCCCACGTTATTCTTTCTTAATAATCAATGAGAAAGGATAAGGTTATTTTTAACGCTTGATTTTCTTAAGCTGATAGGTATGCGGTTGTACCACATTTAAATTTCTCAATAAAGGAAAACTATCATTTTACAGATTAAGTGTTTTAAAAAATCAGATTACTCTGTATTATGAAGAGAAGCCCTCACAGATTCTTCCTATTAGATGTTGATTAGTTTTTCAGATGTAACAACAAACCCTATACATATCAATTATATCATTGGGCAATATTCGTTATGATTGTAATCCCAATAACCAGGTACCAATGGAAAAGTTAAATTAACAATTCTTTTGCCACTTTCGTAACTACTCATCTACATAAAGCACAATCATTCAATGTGTACCTCAAATATTAATTTTCCGAGCAAATTCCCTATAAAAATGGTACCAAAATAAAATCTATTAATCTAATATATAGCTATAAAACACAATACTTAGGCAGAAAACAGTAGGTGCGTGTCCACTAATACTTATCACAACAACTCTTTGGATACTTTAAGAGTTGTTGTGATAAGTTATATGTGGCCATCAAAAATTAATAGGAGTGATAAGAATGCGATTCAAAATTAAAGAAATGCGGAAGAGGTTTGGTGATACCCTACAGAGTTTAGCTGAGAAAATTAATTATGATTATAGTAATCTGTCTAAAGTTGAAAGAGGAGTGTATACCCCCACATTAGATTTACTTCATAAAATTGCTACCGTATACAATATGGAAATATGCGATTTAATTGTTCCTTCGAATGTATCAAGTAAAAAAATTTTAGATATAGAAGATATTGAATTGTTAGAATGCTATACGTTCACCTTAAACGAAGAAGAAATTTCAAAAGAAGAACTCGCGTTTTTAATACAAACTCTAAAAATTATGCGTCAAACAATCAAAAATATAAAAAGAAAAGATTTTGATGAATAACATCGTTTCGCTGGAACATGAACAGAGCAGAACTACATGGGAACATATAAAAAATCTTTTTCTTAAAAAGAAAGAAACTGATCTACATGTCGCAGAGGGGATTGTAAATCTTTTTTATAGACAGGCATACAATGCCCAATTACTTTTGTAACCTGATTATGATCATTTTGAGGCTCTAGATAAGTAATTATAAAAATGTCTGGGTTTTTATATGGAAAATAATAGTATAAAACTTTTTTTTGATTCCACGCTAATGTATAGAGTTGTTTGAGTTTTTTTCTTGTCGCTTTATCTCCTATATGAAGAGCGGTATCCACTGATTTTCCAACCAAATCATCTTGTTTTTGAAGACTTAAATTTAGTAATTCTGGACAAATATCTGTAAAAACAAAATCATTTTTTGATTTTTGAAATATGAAATACATCTTAGGGTGTACATTTTTATACTCTTGGAAAAGGTCTTCAAATACAGAATGTAAAACTAGCTTGAGTTCGATAT
>NZ_JBFPJH010000448.1:0-2341 GCF_040838255.1 Bacillus sp. C30
GCTTTTTACATAACTGGATTCTTCATTATTTAATAACCTTTTATTTCACAAGAAAAACATCCCTTAATTCCCTCTTCAACACTTTCCCTAAAGCGTTTTTCGGTAATTCGTCCATAAATACAACTTCTGGTATTTTATAGCTTGCTAGTTTTTCTTTACAATGCTGAATAATCTCTTCTTCTGTTAAAGACGTTTGAATGTCCTTTACAATGTAAGCTGTTGGAACCTCCCCCCAAAAGTCATTTGGAATCCCAACTACTGCAACTTCTAAAACACCATTTATTTCATGAATTACATCTTCTACTTGATCTGGATATACGTTGTCACCACCGCGTACGATAACGTCTTTATATCTTCCCATAATATGTAGAAATCCATCATCATCTATCATACCGGTATCACCCATGTTAAACCAATTATCTTTTACTACCTTCTTTGTTGCCTCTTCATTATTCCAATATCCTTTAAACATGTACGGGCTTTTCACGTGAATCTCTCCAACTTCATTTGTTGTTAGCTCATCACCTGTTTCTGGATGAACAATTTTCAGCTCTACATGTTTCAAATTTTTCCCTACAGAAGACATTTTTTCTTTTCCCATATTTGGATGCCAAGAAGTTACTACCCAACCTTCTGTACTCCCATAACCTTGCACCATATAAATGCCTTTTTCCATATATTTTTGAATGAGTGTTTCTGGCACCTTTGTACCACCACTTTGCGCTACTTTAAAGGCCGAAATGTTGCGCTCTTTTTTATCTAATTCATCAAGCATGTAACTATAAACAGCTGGGAACGCAAGCATTGTAGTAATTTTCTCTTCTTCAATCTTATCCCAAATAAGAGTAGGATTCGAATCAGCTAAAAAGACCATCGTAACGCCATGATAAATACAATTTAAAATAGAAAGCACGCCACTCATATGAAACAATGGGTGCACTGATAAAAAGCGTTCACCTGCTGGAATTTCTCTTTGCCCCGCAATTTCAGTAAAATAATGGTGTAAGTTTTTATGACCAATTACACATGCTTTTGCCTGTCCAGTCGTTCCTGAAGTAAATAAGTAAATGGCATCATCATCTTCATGAACTTCCACATTCGGCTCTGTTATTGGCTGTTCCTTTAATTTTAATTCAAATGAGCCAAATCCTTCTTTTGTCGTCTCAATTACATAAGGAATTTCTTTAACTGCATTAATCTTTAATACAACTTCACTAAATTCATCATCAATAACTAATACTTTTAATCTCGCTTCTTTTACAATCGATTCTAATTCATAAGCAGTAAGCTGATGATTAAGCGGAATAAATATCGCTCCAATTTTTAAGCTTGCCATCATAACGCTTGGAAACGGATGATTATTTTTGCATAGAATTCCTATACGATCCCCTCTTTTCACACCGGTATGTAACAAATAATGTGCAAGCTGATTTACTCGTTCATTATACTGCTGAAACGAATACCTTTTCTCTCCACCGATAAGCGCTTCCAAATTTGGTGACTGCATTGCTCTTTTTTGTAATAATTGTCGCATCGTTCTCAAGTAAAACTCCCCTTTATATATGTTAGGGTTTTTATTTTACCAGATTAATTATTAATTCACTAAAGATTAAACTTAGTGAATTTAAATGAAGTGAATCTTTAGTTGATGTGGGGTGTTCATCCCCACTGATTATTAGTCCACACCTTACAGGCGGTTAATGCGGGATAAACAAAAATAGCCATCTACTTAACAAGTAGATGGCTATTTCTCCTTATATATTAGAAAACTCCTTATTCATCACATATTTCACATACTCAGGTGCACTTTTGTCAATCTCTTCATCACTGATTTCATATTCCGCACCATATAAATAAAATGATGGTATAAATTCCATTCCTGTATATAAGCTCGTAGCGTGGAATGGTTTCGTTAATTCATCCATTGTAATTCCGCTATTTTTATAGTCTTTTTCTAACCCACCTATAGAAATAGCTACACCAAATTCTTTCCCCTTCACTTTATCCCCTTTTGATCCGTAGGCAAATCCATATGTTAATACATCATCGAACCATTTTTTTAATAATGGTGGTGAGCTATACCAGTAGAGTGGAAATTGGAATATATATCGGTCGTGCTCTACTAACAGCTTTTGTTCTTCTTCAATATTAAATTCCCAATTTGGTGCCACTTTATATAATTCATGCACCGTTATTTCATCTGGATATTTCTCAAGTTCTTCTACCCATCTTTTATTAATTCGAGACTTTTCAATATCAGGATGTGCTACAATTACAAGTGTTTTCATATATTTTCTTCCCCCTTATAAATAATTCAAACGCTTTAGTATTAGTATGAATG
>NZ_JBFPJH010000449.1:0-2338 GCF_040838255.1 Bacillus sp. C30
ACCTTTGTCATTTTATTATTCGCATTCCGCTCTATACTCATTCCAATTAAAGCTATTATTATGAACGTACTTAGTTTAAGTGCAACAATTGGAATTGTAATTTGGTTATTTGAAGGTGGTCATTTCGGATTAGAAGAGAGTTCAGTTTTATTTGTATTACCAATCTTTATTTTCGGCCTCGTATTTGGGCTTAGCATGGATTATGAAGTATTTCTTATTTCACGTATTCATGAGCTCTATGAAGAAACAGGGGATAACGATCAAGCAACGTTAGAAGGGCTTGTTTCGACAAGTAGGATTATTACGTCCGCCGCTTTAATTATGATTGTTGTTACCGGTGCGTTCGCCTTTACTGATATTTTACCAGTAAAGCAGATGGGGCTTGGGGTTGCATTAGCAATATTTCTTGATGCAACAATTATCCGTCTTATGCTCGTACCAAGTTTAATGAAATTGTTTGGGGATTGGAACTGGTGGCTACCATTTCGAAAGAAAAGAGAAAAATCATCATAAAAAAACTCATCTATAAGATGAGTTTTTTTTATGAATAGCAGGGCCCATATTTTGCGCATAGTATGTGATAAGAACATTACATACAAGTAGGTGAAGGCAATGTTTCGTTATTTTAAGTTTAAGCTAAATGATACAGTACAGTTTGCTGAAAACGATGGGCATATGTATCGCATTGTCGGTTATCGGTTGGAAAAAGGGTTTTACCCAAAAGATGAATGGACTCATATTATTTATGAACTGCTTAGAGACTTTGACGGGTATACGATGGATGCGGAAGAAGAGGAACTTGTAAAAGTAATTCAAGTAGAGGATGAGTATTACAAAATACAAGAAGTATCGGGGTATCGCTATCCAGTAAAAATGAAGCAAAAGCAACAAGTTATGAAAGGAGAGAAAATAGACGACTTATTAGATACGTACAACGACTATAAACGATTGGCGGATTTCTTTAAAGATTTATTGTATGAACAAAAAGCTGAAGAAGTGTTGCAGGAAATGAAAAGGCTTAGAGCGTGAGGGGACAGTCGATTATAAGGCTGTCCTCTATTTTTGACGGTGCATCAAATTATGTTTTCCGTTACAATGAGAGAATCAATAGAAATAAGGTGATTATAGTATGGAAACAAAGAAAAAGGGCGAATGGTGCGAAATTACGGTTCCAGCGACGTGGAATGGTATAAGTATTGAGTCGTTGTTAAAAGTAGAATGGGAAGTACCAAAAAAGTTATTACATCAGCTTCGTATGGAAAAAGGTGTTACGGTTAACGGAGAACAAAGGAGATGGAATGAACTTTTAAAAGAAGGAGATAAGTTACAAGTTCATATGTTTATGGAGGAGGAGTACGGCGTAGAGCCGGAATATGGTGAATTAAATGTAGTGTTTGAAGACGATCACGTACTCATTGTAAATAAGCAGGGGCAAATGGATACACATCCTTCTGAAAAAAATGGGACGGGAACACTTGCCAATCTTGTTGCTTTTCATTTTCAAATGCAAGGTTTAGAGACGAAGGTTCGGCATATCCATAGATTAGATAAAGATACGACAGGTGGTGTTGTATTCGCAAAACATAGAATTGCGGGTGCAATTATGGATCGTTTATTAATGGAACGGAAAATCAAAAGAACGTATATGGCACTTGTTGAAGGAAAAGTAAAAAAGAAGCAGGGGACAATTGATGCAGCTATCGGAAGAGATCGACATCATGCTACAAGGCGTCGTGTTTCTCCAAAGGGAGACCAAGCTATAACGTATTATAAAGTAGAGAAATATTTTAAAAAACAAAATGCGACGCTCGTAACGTTACAGTTAGAAACTGGTAGAACGCATCAAATTCGCGTTCATATGAGCTATAATGGAAATCCATTAGTTGGGGATGTATTATATGGTGGGCAAACAACATATATGTCCGGGCAAGCGTTACATGCGATGAAGATTAATTTTTTGCATCCGATTACGAAAGAAGAGATCGTTGTTGACGTACCTTTCCCTACAAATTTAAACGATACAATGAAAAAATTTGAAAGAGAAAATAGGTAAAGTGTAAGTTTAAAGTTGAAAAAGGTAGATTTTTGCAGGAATTTCTCTGAAAGAGGCGAAGCCGTTAAGAGAAAAGAGAGGTGAGAATTACTTGATCAAATATAAATATATGCTAGGGATATTTTTCGCTTGTCTTTTACTTACTTTATGTATTTATCCATATTTACCAACTCGTATGGCAGTGCATTGGAACGAGAATGGTGGAGCGAACGAGTTTATGAGTAAACAAGTTGTCGTATTATTTATCCCTGTCCTTATTATTATTTTACATGGATTAGTATATGT
>NZ_JBFPJH010000450.1:0-2331 GCF_040838255.1 Bacillus sp. C30
ATTATTTACCATTTTATATAGGCTCATTATGAATCAATCAAGTGGTCCACGTATACCATTATTAATACATGTGGTAGGCGCTAGAAAATTCGTCACATTATTAGATTTCTAAAATATAGTTAAAAGCAACGCAAGTACTCAATAGAATAAGTACTTGCGTTGCTTAATTTTTACTATCTTGAATACATTTTTGGACATTCATCACCACTTGGTTCGTAAAAGCAATGGCTTTTAAATTGCCCTGCAAACGGCTGATTATACCATTCGGGTGGACAAGCTCCAACTGGACGAAAATACCAAAGAGCCCATCGTGCTGGCCAGCGCCATTCACCTTGTAAAACTTTTCTTGCGATTTCTTTTTCTGATTCACGGGCGCGTTGGTAAAAATATCCGAATTGCACTGCTTCGAATCCGCCAGGGCTTTGATATACTGCATCACGCACAGATCGAAGTTGTTTAAAATCTAAACAATCACAAAACACACGATTTACGACAACACAGCCAACAAGTTGTTCACCTTGTCGTCCTTCACCTTCAGCTTCAGCTCGAATTAAACGAGCTAGTAAATCAACGTCACTTTCGTTGTATGGAATAAGGGGCATTGTAATACCACCTTTCTTTACCTGTTATAGTAAAGAGTGTATGTTTCAAAATGAGCTAAGTGCATTTTTCTTGAAAATAACTACTAATTTTAAAAAGGAGCTTATACAGATAAAAGCTAATTATTATATAGAAGATAAAAACGAAAAAGGAGGGGTACTATGCATCGTATACATAAAGAACATATCATTTACGCAATGTCACCAGAAAATAATCCATGTATTGAAGTAGAAATTGGGAGCCGTCTTGTATTTGAAACATATGATTGCTTTGAAAATCAAATTGATTCTGAAGATGTTGTGTTTCAAGAATTAGATTGGAATCGAATAAATCCAGCGACGGGACCTGTACATATTAAAGGTGCAGAACCTGGTGATATATTAGTCGTAACGATTGAAAAGATTAAAATCGCAGAGCAGGGTGTTTTAACTACAGGTGCGAACCTAGGTGTAATGGGTGATGAGCTAAATGAAAATACAGTAAAAATTGTCCCAATACATAATGGACATGTTTCATTTTCAAATGAACTGCAAATTCCAATTAATCCCATGATTGGTGTGATTGGTACTGCACCGAAAGAAGAGAGTATTTCATGTGGTACACCGCATGATCATGGCGGGAATATGGATTGTAAAGAGATTAAAGAAGGAACAGCATTATTATTACCTGTAAATGTTCCTGGTGCTCTTTTAGCATTAGGTGATTTACACGCTGCGATGGGTGATGGTGAAATTGGTGTTAGTGGAGTAGAGGTTGCTGGTGAGGTAACTGTAACTGTTCAGACTATAAAAGGAAAGAAATGGCCATTACCATTGGCTATTCAAAAAGAAAAAATAATGACGATTGCTTCAGAGAAATTGCTAGATGATGCAGCGAATCGTGCTGTACGTAATATGGTGACATTTTTACATGAAGAATTAGAAATGTCTAAAGCTGATGCAACTCTTTTATTATCAGCAGCAGGTAATTTAAAAATTTGCCAAGTTGTGGATCCACTAAAAACGGCGCGGATGGAACTAGGAAGGGAATATGTGGAGAAGTTAGGATTTTCTCTAAATGCATTTCATATTAAATAAGAAAAATAGAAAAAGGATACTTTTGTATAAAAGTATCCTTTTTCTATTTTACGGATTTTGTGAAAAGAGGTAGTATTTATTTATATAAGTATATTTGAGATTGTGGATCAAAAAGGAGTTCAGAGATGGTTAAAATTATGATTGTTGAAGATGATATGAAAATTGCGGAGTTATTATCAACATATGTTGCGAAATACGGTTACCAAGGAATTATTGTAACGGATTTTCAAAATGTGTTAGACATATTTTTAGAAGAACAACCGGAGTTAGTTTTATTAGATATTAATTTACCAAGTTTTGATGGTTACTATTGGTGTCGTCAAATTCGCGGGGTTTCCACATGTCCGATTTTATTTATTTCGGCCCGTGAAGGTACGATGGATCAAGTTATGGCGTTAGAAAATGGTGGCGATGATTTTATTCCGAAGCCGTTTCATTATGAAGTTGTAATGGCGAAAATTCGTAGTCATTTAAGACGTGCTTATGGAGACTATGCACCGAAACTAGAAGAACGAATGATTGAGCAACAAGGTCTTAGTTTATATCCCGAAAGACTTGTATTAAAACTTAGGAACCAAGAGATTGATATAACGAGAAACGAAGCCATTTTATTAGAGATGTTAATGAAAAACTATCCGCGTGTTGTGAGTAGGGA
>NZ_JBFPJH010000451.1:0-2330 GCF_040838255.1 Bacillus sp. C30
ATTTAGTTCATTTTTTATCATATTAACCTGTGTCTACTTTTTAGTCTAACATCATCTTGTAATGGGAAAGCAATTTATCACAATTAGCTAACTCATTCGACTCACTGGCAGACAACCAAAATTGTTGTCTGCTTTTTGTATGGAATTTTTCATTTTGCATATACTACTTTTGAGCCTGTTTACCAATGCAAGCCATTTTGGTGTTTTGAATTCCGACTAAGCTTTTTTGTTGCATAAATTATTACATCTTTGACAACACTGGTTAAAAGCGCGTTTTCTGGTTATTCGTAGTTCTAGTCCAGAATAATTTTTCTCCTATAAAGGACAGTAGGTACGACTGCTCGTCCTTTTTTACTTATATCGCATACTCTCCCTTTTGACAGCTATGAACCACATTGCCCTCTTCATCGAAGTAAGCAATTTCCCAATAAGGGTGGCAGTTGTACGCTTCTATTTCCCCATCGAACAAAACGAACAAATTAGTTTTCCAGTTTCCAACGATTGTACCCCACTTGCCAGCTACATTTACTCGCATACCCATGTAAGCAAAATGTAGATTTCGGTGGTTCTGCACTTTCTTGAAAGCTTTTTCCGCGTTGTACATCTGCTTGATGTCAAAAACACCTTCGTTCTCGCACTTTACAAACTTCATGAATTCTGTCATTGGCATTTGATATCTCTTTAACTTTAAGGGTATATTCTCATGTCTTACCCAATATGCAAACAAATTTAAGATTGCAATTAAAAAGCAACAACTAGAAGTTAATGCACTTTTTAATCCTTTTATCCCTGATTTTTTTCTTTTTTGATAAGTTATATACATCGAAACGACTAAAAATAAGATAAGAACAAATGGTAACATGGCTTGTAGCAATATCAACCCCTCCTGTCTATTTCCGCTCCCTCCATTTTACCACATTATTCCTTTTATTCTTTAGGAATCAACTCACTTTTCTCTTCAAAAATCAGTATATTCACTATTTTCAAAGTTCACATTCACTTGAGAAAACGGAAGGCTTTCTCCAACTTTCAATGAGTGCCACTCGTTGAAAAGTGGCGATCCGAAGCAAATATTCAATGTACGATCCTGTAAATCAAATAATACAGAATGCAAAGTCCCAAACCACTCTTCATAATTATGCACCGTCACCCCTGCAGGATATTCTTCTTCTACCAATCCTTTTAAAGATTCCATACTCACCTGTTCATTTCGGTTTAAATGCTCATGTAAAATGTGATATCTCTTCGTAGATTGCTCTAGTCTCCTGTTATTTAATTTTTGAATGGATGAACTAACCGCATGATTAGTTGATACGATAAAGCCTTGACTGTCTTCTTTAGTTGTTGTTGATTTAAAACCATCAAAAATCTCTATATGTGCCGCTTTTAAAGGATCAGCTACAATTATATTAATGTTACTTGCAATTGGCATTTCTTCTATTAATATCTTAGCCTCCTGCACATTTTGACATTTCTCCAATAATACCCGAATTACCGCAAAACATTGCAAACCATTTACCATCGGCTTTCTTAAACCATCAATATTCCCTACAGGTTGACCACATGCCGAAAATGTAACAGATAACCCATGCTCGTTAATTCCTTCTGTTCGTCCAAAATATTGAGTAGAAAAGCCACTATGTGCATATGCACCTTCAACATGCGTCGAGCAAAAACGCATATCATCTATTCTCGGTGATAAATCATAATTTCTTAATACATATGTATGCTCTGAATCAGTTTTTCTAGGTAATACTGCACAATGACTACAACCTACTTTTAATAGTGTTTGATAATAATACATCATATTTCTAGAAGGGATTTTCAATACTTCGCAAAACCCTTCAATTTCTTCATTAATTCCTGGACAATATTGTTTTAGTACTTTTCTAGATTCTGTCCAATGGCTATCTGATATTAAATTTTCTTGCTGCATAAATTGTGGAATGAGATACGGATGATTTTTCACAAACTCCCCTTGCTGTTTTCCAACTTCATAATGACTTCCTTTTAGCGATGAAAAGTACCCCTTTACTTGATACACCATAATCTCCCCCTCACATTGAATATATTCCATATCATACCAAAACACTTTTGTTCATTCTTGATGTTTTTTGCTATTTCCCCCATCACAACCACGGTTTTCCTTTTCAAAAGGCATTATTTACTGTCTAGTTAAAACCTTGTTAAGATTACCGTAAGAATAGACTTTTAATAGGTTGTAAAAATAAGTTCAACATTACAAAACTAGATTTAATAATATCAAATGGATAATACTCTACATCGAAACTTCTTATTTGCGATCAACTATTTATTGAAACGAGCAAACT
>NZ_JBFPJH010000452.1:0-2328 GCF_040838255.1 Bacillus sp. C30
ATTCTATAATAATCAATTGAGAAAATATCGTAAATTTGAGATAATTTGGTTATATGAATCGGAATTTAAAATGTAATACAGGATATGTATTACTATAGATATCGTAGAAGGGGGAGGAGAAATATAGTGAATTCATGGGGAAGACCTAGAATGAAAATCCAAAAAACAAAAAGTGAATGGATTTGGGATATCATTGGATATTCATTTTTCTTAGGATCAATAATTTTTTTGATCACCATTTGGGGAGGATTACCTGAGGAAGTACCGGGACATTATAACGCAAATGGGGTTGTAGATCGCTGGGGGTCAAAATGGGAACTTTTGATTCTACCAGGAATCGGGACATTTATACTACTTTTAATGCAGACTTTAGAGAAGTTTCCAGAAGTTAATAACTATCCACAAAGGCTTAATGAATCGAATGCTAAGCAGTTTTATTTAAATAGCCGAAAAATGATTAATCAATTAAAAAATGTTTGTTTAGTTATTTTTGCTTTAATCCAATTTGAGACAATTTCAATAGCTTTAGGTTGGAGCGGGGGTTTAGGTAAATTATTTTTACCAATAATAATTATCGGAACAGTTATTCCAATTGTTATAGGAATAATAAGGCAACGGAAAATTAAATAATACGGAGTGAATAAACATTCTAATTTATGACGTTATTTCGTTAGCGGGCGCTATTATGGGATGCAATTTAGAATTTTAAATGAATTTATTATAAATTTCGTATAGGGAAGTTTTTTTAATCAAAAATTAAACAACTTTATTTTACCTCCATCCTAATTTTAGGACGGGGGTATGCGTGTTTGCGGTTTTAAAATTTATTAACTTTAATGTCTTTCTACAGGGGGATACCAAAAATGAAATTTTAAAATTTCATTCACCGTATTAAAAATAAATTTTAAAATTCATAAAGGAAATATAAAGTAGGTTGTTGTATATGTACGATAACAGGAAACTTTTCACATACTAAACATATACTTTAAATAAACCGACAGTCGGTCCGTAGGAAGGAGTACATGAATGAGGATCGTAAAAGAATATGGGGAGCGTAGAAATGAAATTTTAGAAACTGCTGAACGTTTGTTTGTTACAAAAGGGTATACGAAAACGACAGTAAATGACATTTTAAAAGAGATTGGTATAGCAAAGGGGACGTTTTATCATTATTTTAAGTCGAAAGAAGAAGTAATGGATGAAATTATTATGAGGATTATTAAAGCGGATGTTGCTAAAGCGAAAGCAATTGTCTCTAACCCTAATATCCCAGTTTTGGATAAGTTATTTCAAGTTTTAATGGAACAATCACCAAAATCAGGAGATGTAAAAGATAAAATGATTGAACAATTTCATCAGCCAAATAATGCGGAAATGCATCAAAAAAGTATAGTACAATCAATTATTCATTTATCTCCTGTTTTAGCAGAGATTTTAGAACAAGGAATCGCTGAAGGCATATTTTCTACTCCATACCCACAAGAAACGATTGAATTATTACTCTCTTCAGCACAAGTCATATTTGATGAGGGTTTATTCCAATGGAAGCCGGAAGAAATGATGAGGAGGGCTAAAGCTTATATCAAAATGATGGAAGCATCTGTTGGAGCGAAAGAGGGAGCCTTTGATTACATGGTGGAGGTTTTAATCAAACAGAAATAATAATTTTCTGTTTGGATATTATCGACCGACAGTCGGTCTGAATCGAATGAAAGGTGTGATAAGGATGTCAGCTAGTATAAGGTCTTCGATGAAAGATTTTCACTTAATGGTGAGTGGACAAATTATTACTATTTTAGGTTCAACACTTGTACGTTTTGCCCTGTCATTATATGTGCTAGATATAACAGGGCGTGCTGATATATTCGCAGGATTATATGCGGTAACGAGTATTCCGTTTTTACTAGCTCCTCTCGGCGGAGCGATAGCAGATCGTTTCAATCGCCGTAATTTAATGGTTATTTTTGACTTTATCAACGCTGCGATTGTATTAAGCTTTATAGTTTTGTTATTTACTGGACCTGTATCTATTATATTGATTGGAACAATTATGTTTTTACTAGCAGTCGTTAGTGCAATGTATTCACCTGTTGTAATGGCGAGTATTCCGCAATTAGTTCCAGAGAATAAGTTAGAGCAAGCGAACGGTATCGTAAATGGTGTGCAATCATTGTCAAATATAGTTGCTCCTGTATTTGGAGGAATATTGTACGGCATAATTGGTTTGAAAATGCTCGTAATAATAAGTTGTCTTGCTTTCTTTTTATCTGCGATTTTAGAAATGTTTATTAAAATACCTTTTATAAAAAGAGCACGAGAAAGCCATAT
>NZ_JBFPJH010000453.1:0-2319 GCF_040838255.1 Bacillus sp. C30
CGAGATCGTGTATAAGAAATGGGAATCGATAAGTGTAAGTTGAAGACTTCAATTCCACCTGAGGAGGAACTATATGAAACACGTAATTGCATTTGATGTCAGTATGGGTAAAAGTTATATGGTAATTTATAATGCACAAAAACAATGTGTATTCGAAAGCGAAATCAAGCATTCTAAGCCTGATTTTGAAAAGTTACAAGAAAAGATACATAAGCTTACAGATGAGACTGGTGAATCACCTGAAATTGTGTTCGAAGCAACAGGGATCTATTCCAGACAGCTAGAACGATTTATGCAAGATAATCAGTATCCATATTGTCTATTAAATCCCTTAGAAGCAAAACTACAATGTGATTCCTTACGGATTCATAAAACAGACCGAAGTGATGCACAGCGCCTAGCTCTTACCCACTTTACAGCTACCCGAAGGGTATCTCATGGAACGAATCACATATTCCACCAGTTAAAATCTCTTTCGAGATTCTATAGCGAACTAGATGGAGAATTATCAGTGATTCGTAGTCGTATGCATAAAGTCATTCAATTAACATTTCCTGAATTAGAAAAAATGTTCACGAGTAAATCTGATTTGTTTTTAAATTTTGTTCAATTATTCCCCCATCCAGATTGTGTTTTAAGTCTTTCTAAAACGATTATAAAAAATCGTATTCGTGCTAATACCAATAAAAAAATATCAAATATTATGGCAGAGAAAAAAGCCATTCAAATACTTGAAATAGCGAAAAATTCCTATCCAGCTGTTTCTCAAAATGATGTCTTGTGTGATCAACTTAAAGCATACCCAAAACGTTATCAAGAACTACTTCAACAAAAGGAATGTTGTATTAACAAAATGGTATTTATAGCCGAACAACGTGCAGAGTATAGTATCATTCTAAGTCTTCCTGGAATTGGACCAAATACAGCTGTACGCTTAATGGCTGAAATAGGAGATATAACTCGTTTTGCGAATAACAAGCAATTGAATGCCTATGCCGGTATTGATATACGTCGCTTTCAATTAGGTAAAACTTTTTATAAAGATAAAATTAATAAACGTGGAAATAAACATTTACGAAAATTACTTTTCCTAATCATCCAAAATATGATTAAACTACGGCGTTATGGACGAAATCACATTATAGAGTACTACGATAAATTAAAAACGCAACCCTATAACAAATGTCATAAAGTTGCGTCCATTGCATTTGTAAATAAGTTATTGAAACTTCTCCTTCACCTTATTACACACAATATACACTATGATTATCGGTTAGCAGCCTAACATCCTAGTTTCATTCATCATACCATATCCGCCCCTAGTAAAAAAATAAATCCATGTTAGGGGTATTTGGCATGCATAAAAATGGATACCTATATTTTGTGATATCCAGTCCATTAAAAATCTAAAAATATAGGTTGACTAATCGTAAGAAAAGCACCCAAACGGATGCATAAGGGATAATTTAATACACTGTACTCCTTGTTCTACCAGGCTTAACGGCAACAACTTGTTGCACAGAAACAATATGTTCTGGATTAATTAGAATATCATCAAAACATATCAAACTGTTCTTAAAACTTCCATCTGAAGCAACTACTTTATCTAAAAAGCTGTCCAAGTTCATTCGAAGTATATGTACTTTTCCATCCACAAGACTCACATGGGTTGTAAATATTTTATCCATTCCAATTTCCCCTTCTCCAATTCTTCCAGCTCAAGTAACTGTTGTCTCAGGTTTAACGTGTATTACATACGTCACCTATAAAAGAGACAAACGATTTATTCCCTGAAATGGAAAATAAACGCAGATTTTATGTACCTATATTAAATTTATCTCTAATAAAAAATAATTACTAATGTATATTCATCGATTGGGTATAAAAGACCAAAAAAGGCATATTAAACGTGAGTGATGAACATACGATATGATAGACATCGTGAATGAATCTCTTTTTAGTGCCCCGCCATCCACATTCTATGTACCAAATATATATGTTCTTCCTCACCTTTTCTATTTTGAAGGGTGAAGAGCGTTCTCGTAACGGCCCAATGAAGCTTCTCTTTATCATGATACATTCGCTCTTCATCCCATTTATTTTATCTTTATTAAATAGTATCTTTCAGCTAATACCGTTACTCCCTTCGTGCTATCATAGAAACAAGTCAACCTAATTCTTCCTCTAATAGAGTATAACGTTTCCACCTCAAATAGATACTTACCCATGGTGCTAGTTGAATTTCTAGTGTCCAAAAGCCACGAAAATGAGCACATTTTCTCATTTTGAATGGAAGAAAATAGCGGTATTCAAGATGCT
>NZ_JBFPJH010000044.1:0-21238 GCF_040838255.1 Bacillus sp. C30
ATAAATGATTGTTCCTTCTTAGAAAATAGAAGGTATAGTAAAATTTCAGCGCCAAGTATGATAAGTAAAACAGGCCACCATGCTGTTAATGTATCCAATACTTGAGTGCCTTTCATAACTGAAAATAGTAAGAAACAACCTAATGTAATAATGGAAAGCCCCATTGAGAATGTTCCAACGCGCCATGTTCTCATTCGCTTGTACCACCTTTGTTTTCTTTATTTCCAAGTAACAATTTAAAGCCGCCACCAATTAAAAGGAGAGCAACGATAGATGTTTGGAAATAGCGATAATATAGTTCACTAATATGAATGTTAAATATAGTTACAAAATAATCATTCAAAATAGGAAGGACTGTTTGATCTAATAAATAATAACCACCGAGTGTAATTAAACCGATACCGATCCATCTTTGATGATTTATAAAATAGTCAATGATAGGTTCGTCATTTACACGTTCTTTTCCGTATTTTGCAGTTTGCTGTAACGCATCAAAAAAGCTATAGAACCAAATGATTGGTACTAAAAATAAAAACGCAGAAAGTCTTAATAAGTCGAGCAAATAAATAGATAGTAAAAAGGCTGCCATAAGCTGAAGACCACGGCGCTGTAAGCCTAAATACATATGTCCTGCTCCAGGAAACATTGCTAAAATGGAAGCGAATGTTTTATTTTTCTTTCCTTGTTCTCGGTGCTCTTCAAACTCTTCGAAAATAGTACGGTCATCTAGTTGCTCTCCGCGTTCTTTTTTCTGTAGTTGTTGAACAACATCAAAGAAGTTATAAATCCATAAAACAGGTAGCGTAATAAGGAAGATAAGGAAACTTTCTTGAGATGTTAAGAGTGCAACGAATATAATCATACTTCCTATTCCTGTACAAGCTACTAAAAATGTAAGTCCTCGCTGCATAAGTCCTAATTGGAAATGGCCAAGTCCAGGGATAATTGATAGGAGAATGATATAAAATCGTTCGCTCTCTTTAGAGGACTCTGTAAATTCTCCGGCTGCTTGTTTTTTCGATTGATTAATAATAGTGATAACTAAATCTAATAAATTGATTGCCCATAACACGACTAGTAAAAATAGAGAAAGAAAAGCAATATCACGCGCTCCTAATGCTATTGTACAAAATGCTGCAAAGATAAATAGAAATAAAGCCCCTCCGCTATATAAAATAAATCGTCCAAATTTCTTTAAATATAAATGTCCAAGCCCAGGAATTAGCCCTAATACAAGTGCTAAAAAGGGATTTTTATTCATGCTTTGAACCTCCGTCCTTTTTTGATGTGTCTACCGATTTGTTTACAATTTGTTGTGAGATAGAAGACTCGTTATGTTTTGAGGATTTCTCGAAATTTGATGTCGCTGTGAAAATATACTGGAATAAACCACTTACCATAAAAATAATTGTAGCCGCAGTCGCAATTATGTAGTGAATAATCGTGCGCTTTAGTGAGTTTGTTTTTATATTTTCATTAGGCTGTAACGTTTCAAAATTAATTTGCGTCATAACTTCGTTCGTAAATGAATCATCATTTATCATTGGAAGGTTTTCATGTTGTTCATCAATACTTTCCATATAAAGTGCTAAACAATGATCACATTCATAAAGATGTTCTTCCATAGATTCACGTTCATTGTCTGATATAACATCTAATGTATAATTGCGCCAATCTTCTTTTGAATAATGCATCATAGAAACTCTTCCTCCTTCCAATGTTTTTTAATCCATTTTCTTGCCCGATACAGTTTCATTTCGACCGTTTTCACTTCGATGTTTTCCTGAAAAGCAATTTCTTGATAACTTTTTTCTTCTAAGTAATGTGCGAGAACGACGTCACGATAATTGTCGGGAAGTTCTCTCAGTTTTTGAGCAATGAGCAATTTTTGCTCTTTCGTCAATAATAAAGCCTCAATATTATGAGAGGATTTTATATTTTCCGCAGTTTCTTTACATAAGGAGAGTTCTTCGTTTTCTCTAGCTTTTTTTCTCTTATAATCAATAGCGTGATTGGTGGCAATACGTGCCATCCACGTTTTTAATCCGCGAAATTGATAATTTGGGAGAGAGGCGTGAATTTTTACGAATACTTCTTGTGTAACATCTTTAGCATCTTCTTCATGTCTTAAAATGGAAAAGATAACTTGAAAAATATAATGACGATATGTTTGTACAAGGATACGAAAAGCATGTTCGCTTCCTTGCTGTGCTTTTGCAACTAATTGTTTTTCCTCAATCGGTCTCTCCCTCCTTTTTGACGCATTCTATTATATAGACGTAAGAAATGATAAGTCACCCTACACATGTTATAAAAAAAGAATAATATATTTTTAGCAGGAGGGCTATATGAAAAAGGTGTGAAAAAATGGTAAAGAGAAGTATATAATGAGCAAAGAGGAAATGCTACATGGAGAAAGGATGTGAATGTTAGTAGGATAAGGTCCATACTAACAAACATGAAAATTAAAATATTAATAGCCGATGATAATTCTTTTATTAGAGAAGGTATGAAAATTATTTTAAATACATATGAAGAGTTTGAAGTATTAGATACTGTAAATGATGGAAAAGAAGCTGTAGCGTATTGTAAAAAGTATGAAGTTGATATCGCGCTTTTAGATGTTCGTATGCCAAACATGAACGGGGTAGAGGCGACGAAGTTAATTTGTGAAGAGACAAAAACGAAGCCTCTCATTTTAACGACATTTGATGATGATGAATATATTTTGGACGCAGTAAAAAACGGAGCGAAAGGTTATTTATTAAAAAATAATGATCCGGAGCGTATTCGTGATGCGATAAAAGGAGTTTATAACGGTCAAACTGTTATGCAAGATGTAGTGCTTGATAAAATTAAGTCTAATTTAATGGAAAGTAAAGAGGAAGAATCTAAAATTGATAAGAGTCTTTTTACAGAAAGAGAGCTTAGTATTATCGCATTAATTGCGAAAGGTTTCTCAAATAAAGAAATTTCGAAGCAACTTTTCATATCTGAAGGAACAATTGCAAATTATATTACATCAGTTTTGGGGAAAACTGGACTAGAACATCGCACGCAAATTGCGATTTATTACTTAACAGGGAAAGTAGATTAATGTTATGGAATTTTGGTTAACTGTAAGTAAACTTATTGTCTTTTTATATATAGTGTTTAGCTACATTCATTTAAATGTTACGAACTTACCGTGGATTATACTTACTTTGCTTTTATATCTTTCTGTCAATGTGTTGATCTCTATATTTAAAAAAGATACGTACAAAAACGTATTAACTTGTGTGTCAATTGGCGTAGTTATGTTATTTACATGGAAGGTTCATCCGTTTTTTATTTTGTTTTTACCTTTGAACTTATATGAAATTGCAAATTATTACATAAAAAAGAAATGGTTAATCTTTTTCATTATGATTCTTCCTATTATTTTTATAGGTGAAGGTATTCAAATGACGTATGGACTTATTAGTGCATTTTGTTTTTTTTCCTTAACGATAGCTCACCGCTATATAGCACGATTATTAAAACTAGAAATGCAAAATGATAAAATGAGAAAAGACATACAAAGACTTACGAAAAGCTTAAATGAAAATAAAGATTACATAAGGCAATCTGAATACACATTTAAATTAGAGGAAAGAAATCGACTATCTCAAGAAATTCATGATAAAATCGGTCACTCAATGACAGGTGCACTAATTCAAATGGAAGCAGCAAAGAGATTAATGGAAATAGATAAAGAAAAATCTGCGGAATTATTACAAAATGCCATTCATATTTCAAAAGATGGAATTGAAAGCATTCGGATTACATTAAAAAATATGAAGCCACCAACTGAGCAAATTGGCATTCATCGTATGAAATTATTCATAGAGGAATTTGCCGGTAAGCATGATATAAATATTCCATTCGTATTTAAAGGAAACTTAGATATGATTTCACCAATTCAGTGGAAGATTATCGGTGAAAATGTTACGGAGGCATTAACAAATACGATGAAATACGCTGATGCGACAGTCATCTCAATAGATATTCATGTACTGAACAAGATGGTGAAAGTACAAGTGAAGGATAATGGTAAAGGTGCAGCTCTTGTTAAGAAAGGCCTCGGTATTATGGGGATGGAGGAGCGAACAGCATCAGTAAACGGAAAAATTATTGTAGATGGAACAAGTGGTTTTTCAGTAACAATGTTATTGCCGATATAAGAGGATGAATCATCTCATATGAAAAAAGTGAATAATCTCATGTGAAAAGAGTGAACTTCTGCACTGAGCAGGTTCATTCTTTTTGTTTATAATAAAAGCAGAGAAACCGAAATAGGGGTGAAATGATGAACACATTGGAAATTAAAAATTTAACGAAAAAATTTGGTGATTTCATCGCGGTAGATAATATGTCTTTATCTATTAAAGAAGGAGAAATATTTGGCTTTTTAGGTTCGAATGGTGCTGGTAAGAGTACAACGATTAATATGATTGCTGGTTTGTTAAGAAGTAATGAAGGTGAAATTAGCATATTAGGAAAAAATATAAAGAAACATAATCGATTTGCGAAAATGAATATTGGTATCGTTCCGCAAGATATTGCGATTTATGAAGAGTTAACTGCCTATGAAAATGTGAAATTCTTTGCTGGATTGTATGGATTACGAGGAGCCGAGCTAAAAGCGAGAGTAGAGGAAGCACTTCAATTTGTAGGCCTTAGTGATAAACATAAAAGTTACCCAAAAAACTTTTCTGGCGGGATGAAACGAAGACTGAATATCGCTTGTGCAATCGCACATAGACCGAAGTTAATTATTATGGATGAACCGACAGTTGGAATTGATCCGCAGTCAAGGAACTACATTCTTCAGTCTGTCCGAAAATTAAATGAAATGGGAAGTACGATTATTTATACGAGTCACTACATGGAAGAAGTAGAAGAGATTTGTACGAAAATAGCAATTGTCGATCACGGTAAAGTAATTGCAGAAGGAACGAAAGAACAGTTAAAAGCGATTATTACAGATACGAAAGATATTTGGATTGAAGTAAAGTCAGTAGAAAACTTAGATGTAGAAAATTTAAAAGAGATAAATGGTGTGAAAGCTGTTCAAATTGAAGAGAACGTAATCAAGGTAAACTCGGATGCAGGATTAAATAATTTAAATAAAATTATTCAGCATTTCATTAATCATGACATTGAAATTCGTTCGTTAGAGGAGCAGGCTCCAAACTTAGAAACAGTATTTCTTACGTTAACTGGAAGAAACTTACGAGATAAATAAAGGTAAATGAAGAAAAGGTAAAGGGAGGTTCATCAATTGAACATCTTTAACATTGCAGTGATGCACATTAAAAGAGATTTCAGGGACGTAAGAACTTTAGTTTTTATGTTAGCATTTCCGATTGTGCTTATGCTTGTATTAGGAACAGCGTTAAGTAACGCATTTAATAGCGATAGTCAAGCGATTAAGGATATACAAGTGCTATATAAAGATGAAGCGAGTAGCACGTTTTCTCAATCGTTTGAAGCGTTTACGAAAGAAGTCGATAAATCAGGTATTCATTTTAAAAAAGTTTCCGAAGGTATAGATGGGAAAGAAGAAGTGAAGCAAAATAAATATGCTGCTTATGTAGAGTTAAATAAAGATGGTGCAAAATTTTACGGAAGTGACAAAAGTAGTATTGAGGGAAGTATTGTGGAAGGCATGCTTACAACATTTGTTGATAAGTACAACGTAGCGGCCGAAGTTGCAAAAGTAGATCCGAGTAAGGTTAGCGCAGTTATTTCAAACGGAAATCATAATGATTATATTAAAGAAACATCTTTACAAGCTGCTAAAAAACCAGGTTCTATGGATTACTATGCGGTTGTAATGACGACGATGATTGCACTGTACGCTGCAATGGGGGCGAGTTTTTTAATTCGAGGAGAACGAATACGTAAAACAGGAGATCGTTTAATTGCAGCACCTATAAGTAAAGCTGAGATTTTCGTTGGGAAAGTGCTCGGTAGTCTTGTAGCGAATGCACTTTGTCTATTACTCGTCGTTTTATTTAGTAAATTTGTTTTTCAAGCGAATTGGGGCGACCATATTGGAATCATATTTATTATTTTACTAACAGAAGTCTTTCTAGCAATTAGCTTCGGTTTAGGAATCGGATTTATTACAAAAACAGGTGAGGCATCTAGAGCAATTATTATGGTTGTTGTGCAATTAGCTTCTATTTTTGGTGGTGCGTATTTCGTAGTGGAAGAAAATGTCGTTACGAATTTATCGCCATTAACGTGGGCCAACACAGCCATTATGAAAATTATTTATGCAAATGACATAGGGGCGGCAATGCCAGTAATATTTTTAAACCTCGGAATTTCAGCACTCTTTTTATTAATTGCGATTATTGCATTACGTAGACGGGAGGGGCTATAGTATGAAAGATATTTTATGGCTCATACAAAAAACGTTATCTGTGCTTCTGAAAAATAAAAAGGGGTTACTCATTATTATTAGCTTGCCGATAATAGGAACGCTCATTTCTTTTTCGATATATGGGAATGTAGGGCAAGGAACGTTAAATATTGGGGTTATAAATAAAGAAAATCAACCTATCGCAAATGATACAGTGAAATTTTTAGAAGGACTCAATCATGTAAATGTTAGTAAAATTAAGGAATCTGAAGTGGAAGATAAACTCACTTCAAAAAAACTTGATGGTGTTATTACATTACAGTCTGGTTTTTCTGAAAGTGTTCGAGAAGGGAAACCGAGTCATATTGAGATTTCATCGATTAAAGGCGATCAAGTAACAGGATTTATAAAATCGTATTTATATAACTATGTTGATAACATCGCTGCGATTAGTAAAGTGGCAGGGGCCGATCAAAGTACGTTTAATAGTATGTACGCTGGTTATCAAAAAAGTTCATTTAAAGTAAAGTCTGAGACACTTGAAGATACTTCAAAAAATAAAGATATGACAAATCAAACGATGGGTTATCTTATTATGTTTATGTTATTTTCAGCAGTGAACTTATCAGGATTTATTTTAAAAGAAAAAGAGAACAGAACGTATTTTAGATTATTATCAACGCCGATTGACGGAAAGAAATTTATATTATCTAATGTCGCAGTAAATATGATGATATTAACAGTACAAATTGTAATTGCAGTATTCTTTATGACGAATGTTTTTCACACAACTATAAATATGCCTTTCATAGTTATGATTGGTGTGCTTATGATATTCGCTTTAATTGCAATTGGTTTATCGTTAGTCATTGTGTCTTTTTCAAAAAGTTCAACTGCTTCAAATGCAATGCAAAATATAGTAATAGTACCAACATGTTTACTTGCTGGATGTTATTTCCCGTACGACATTATGCCGAAAGCAGTACAAAAAGTAGCTGATTTCCTTCCGCAGCGTTGGTTACTAGATACGATTTCAAAACTACAGCAAGGAATTCCGTTTTCAGAGTTGTATTTAAATATTCTAATCTTATTCGCCTTTGCGATAGCGTTCTTCTTAATTGCGATTTATAAGTTTGGAAGAAATAATGATGCAAGGAACTTCATTTAATGAAAAGGTGTGGCGCAATGCCACACCTTTTTTGTATTCGTAATTTAAAGTATCTTTTGTAATATAGGAATGCTTTTGTAGAGCACTTCGTTATGTGAAGCATGCACAACATATTTATTTCCTTCTAGAAGAAAAACGCTATGTAGAACAGCGTTACCGTCACCATGTTTTGTAAGTATATCACCGACGACTTTTCCCTCTGTCCATTCTAGTTTTGAATGTGAAGGGACGACTTGTAAATATTGAATCGTTTCTACTCCATCTCCTGCAATGAGTGTAGTTTCAATATTTCTTTTCTGTATAATAAATCTATTTGCATTTAATGTATCGAGGAAAGGATTTTTCGTTTTCATCTTGTTATAAGGAAGAAATGTAATAGAAGAGCCGGATCTTATAAATAAATAATTTCCGTAATCTTTACAAGGAATAACATCTTGTAATCCTGGAAAGTAACGGTGTATCGCTTCAACTTTATTCATTTTGTGTAAGGTGCTTACGTAGTGAATGTATTGTTCCATATAAAAATGAACGATATTTATTTTAGAAGATGTATGTACTGGGAGAGTACCTCCAGTCCAATAACTATAATTGGGGGGAGATCCAGCGTTTGGTGTACAGAGTATAATAAGTTGCTCCACATCATTTTCATTTTCATATTCTTCACTTTGAACGTAAGAACGTGCAAGAAGTCCACCCATACTATGACAAACTAAATTTAGTTTGTCGCACCCTGTAAATTTTTTAACATAAGCAATTGTTTTTAATAAATATTTTTGAGTAGAAACAGCAATACGCTGGCGCCAGTCATAAAAACAGATAAACAAGTTTTTATTTCGTTCATAGCCCATACTTTCTAGCATCATAATGAATGGCTCATAAACAAACGCAGAAAGCCCAAAGTTCCAATTACCGGTACTAGGAATAATAATATTACTCATTGAACCGAAAAGACCTGGGATAAAAATAATAGGAGTTTTTGCTCTTTTCATAGTCTGCTCTCCTTTAAGTTTTTAACATCCGACAAAAAGTAAGAAATACATTTTGTATGAAAACATAATTTAATGAAACACTACGAAATAGTAAGTAATATGAGTGGAAGGAAATCAAAATGATTAAAAAAATATTGCGAGTCACTTCTATTATTATTGCTATTTTCGTTGTTATTTTAATTTGGATGCATATTGACGTTACGCTCGGAAGGAAAATGGAAGCCGGGAAAAATATGCCGACAGAGTATGCGCCTCATTATAGTGACTTTCAATTATATGTAGAAGGGAAGTCGTTTTATAAACAGTTATTTACTGATATAAGTGAAGCGAAGCAATCTATTTACACTTATTTTTATATTTTATCGGATGATAAAAGTAGCCATACTTTTTTAAACTTATTAAAGGAGAAGGCGAAAGAAGGAGTAAACGTATATTTATCGGTTGATTTAATTAATGATTTATCATTTGAAAGAAAGATGAAAAATGAATTGCGGGAAAGTGGTGTTCATTTTACATATAGTAGAAAACCTGAATTGCCATTTGGATTTTATTCTCTACATCATCGGAACCATCGCCGTATTACAACAATTGATGGGGAAATCGGTTATACAGGTGGGTTTAATATGGGGGATGAGTACTTAGGGAAAGATAAGCGATTTGGATATTGGCGTGACTATCATGTACGGATAAGAGGAGAAGGAGCAAAAGATTTAGAAGAGCAATTCGCTTTAGATTGGAAACGAGATACGAAAGAACATATAAAAAGAAGTACGAATAAAGCGAGTAAAGGGAATACATTACATACGATGGTTAGCTACAATGGACATCACGTCGCTGAAAAATATATAAAGTTAATAAAACAAGCGAAACATTCAATTGTAATTACAACACCTTATTTTATAGCGAAAAATAAAGAATTAATGAATGCTTTAATTGGAGCGCAAAAACGTGGTGTTACAGTAAAAATACTATGGTCATATAAACCAGATATTCCTCTTATTAAAGAGGCAGCGTATCCTTATATTCGTCAAGCTGTTAATAACGGGATTACGGTATATGGTTATAAAAAAGGTATGTTTCATGGAAAGTTAATGCTGATTGATAATGAACTAACTGTTATCGGTACTACAAACTTTACTGCACGTAGCTTCTATATTAATGATGAGATGAATTTGTATATTCATGGTGGACCTATCATAGCGCAAGTGAATGAGGCGTTAACGCAAGACATTGGTGATTCGAAAGAGATGACAGAAACATTTTTTGACAACTTATCTTTCTGGGAGCGTTGTAAGGAGAAAGTAGTTGGATGGGTTGATTTTTATTTGTGACGATTAACGAACAAAGGGTGTCTATAAAAGGCACCCTTTGTTAATGAAAAATACTATTTTTCATGCACAAGCATCGAAACATCATCATTAATCAACGTCCCAACATGTTCACCTAAACAAATTCTTTTCATAACGCCAGGCTCATCAAAGTTAAAGACGTGTGCCGGTAAATTATAATCTCGAGCAAGCAATAAAGCTGCTTGATCCATTACTTGTATGTTTTGCCTAACAATATCGTTATAGTTCAGTCTACTGTACATTTTCGCTGATTTGTTATGTTTCGGATCACTTGTAAAGACACCGTCTACTCCTTGTTTTGCGACTAAAATGGCGTCGCTATTCATTTCAATGGCTCTTTGTACACTTGGGTAATCTGTTGTAACGAATGGTTGCCCGTTACCACCACCGAATATGACAACATAACCGTTATCTAAATGATGTACTGCACGTAGGCGAATATATGGTTCAGCTACTGCATTAAAAGGGATGGAAGTCATAACGCGTACTTCTCTATCTGTTTTACTTGTTAAAACGCCGCGAAGCATTAAGCTGTTAATAATCGTACCTAGCGTACCGATATTATCAGCTTCTACACGATCAATTCCCCATTCTTCAGCTAGATGACCTCTGAAAATGTTACCGCCGCCGATGACAATGGATACTTCGATATCTAGGTCAATAATGGATATTATTTCGTTTGCGATATGTTCTAATCGTTTGGAGTTAAAGCTATTTCCAGATTGATCAGCAAGTGCGCCGCCACTTAGTTTAATTAAGACGCGTTTGTATGGTTTCATAACAATTCCCCCTATATAGATTGCAATAAAAAAGGAACAAAGGCGAATGCCTTTGTTCCTTCGTAAGAAAATGAAATAGAAAAGAAATAGATATGATGAACTTCTTCACGTGATTTTTCATAACATCCACTCCTTTTCATCCCCATTTATTTAGAATACGTATATCTTTTAGATTATACGAAATAATCTGATGTTTTATCAAGGTTATTTTATTTCTTTTTTATAAAAAAGTGTCAATGAATATTATAAGAAATAAATTTGAATTTTTTGTGACGAACTTGTAGGTTTTTGTATGATTTTGTAGGTTCGCCTATATGATGTGTGAGTAAGCTTTTATAAATACGAAATGAAAGCGTTCGCATAAAAGGGGATGAACATAAATGAAAAAATTCGGATTGGCAACACAAATTTTTGTCGCACTTGTTTTAGGGATTGTAGTAGGGGCAATCTTTTATGGCAATAAAACGGCGATTTCTTATATCACACCAGTTGGGGATATATTTATTCATTTAATTAAAATGATTGTAGTACCGATTGTTATTTCAGCATTAATTGTTGCGGTAGCTGGTGTAGGTGATATGAAAAAGCTTGGGAAACTGGGCGGTAAGACAATTCTTTATTTCGAAATTATTACGACGATTGCTATTTTAATGGGATTACTTGCAGCAAATATATTCCAACCAGGTACTGGCGTTGATATGAGTAATTTACAGCAAAGCGATATTTCTTCTTATAAACAAACAGCAGATGCAACAGAGAAGAAAGGCTTTGCAGAAACGATTGTTCATATTGTACCGAAAAATATATTTGAGTCTATTACACAAGGTGACTTATTACCGATTATATTCTTCTCAGTACTATTCGGTTTAGGAGTTGCAGCAATCGGAGAAAAAGGAAAGCCTGTTTTTAACTTTTTTGAAGGTGTGCTCGAAGCGATGTTCTGGGTTACAAATCAAGTGATGAAATTCGCACCATTTGGTGTATTCGCATTAATTGCTGTTACGGTTGCAAAATTTGGTGTAGCAACACTACTTCCTTTAGGAAAACTAGTGCTAGCTGTATACGTAACTGTTATACTATTCGTTGTGATTGTATTAGGTATTAATGCACGAATGGTTGGAGTAAACATTTTTACATTAATGAAAATTTTAAAAGAAGAACTTATTCTTTCATTTACGACAGCAAGTTCAGAAGCTGTTTTACCTAATATAATGAGAAAAATGGAAGAGTTCGGTTGTCCAAAGGCAGTTGCCTCTTTCGTAATTCCGACAGGTTATACATTTAACTTGACTGGATCGGCTATTTATCAAGCGTTAGCGGCATTGTTTGTTGCACAAATGTACGGTGTACACATGTCACTGACGGAGCAAATAACGTTATTATTCGTTCTCATGTTAACATCCAAAGGTATGGCGGGAGTTCCGGGTGCATCATTCGTTGTTGTATTAGCGACGTTAGGATCAATGGGATTACCGCTAGAAGGCATCGCATTAATTGCGGGAATTGACCGCATTTTAGATATGATTCGCTCAGCTGTCAATGTATTAGGAAATGCATTAGCTGCCATTGTTATGTCGAAGTGGGAAGGCGAATTCGATGATGAGAAAGCAAAACAATATGTAGAAACGGTCAAACAAACAAAAGCAGCGTAAGAGATTGTTAAGGAGTGAGTAATCATGGCAACATTAACTGAAGTTAAAAATGGAGTACGAATTGAAAAAGATTTTTTAGGTGAAAAAGAAGTACCAAATTATGCGTACTACGGTGTACAAACAATGCGTGCAGTGGAGAATTTCCCGATTACAGGATACAAAGTCCATGAAGGTTTAATTAAAGCGTTAGCAATTGTAAAAAAAGCGGCAGCACTTGCTAATGCAGATGTAGGAAGATTGGAATTGAAAAAGGGTGGTGCTATCGCAGAAGCATCACAAGAAATCCTTGAGGGGAAATGGCATGATCATTTCATCGTTGATCCAATTCAAGGTGGTGCAGGAACTTCAATGAATATGAACGCAAATGAAGTCATTGCCAATCGTGCCCTTGAATTATTAGGAATGGAAAAGGGAGACTATGATTATATTAGTCCAAACAGTCATGTAAATATGGCACAATCAACAAACGATGCATTCCCAACAGCGATTCATATTGCAACATTAAATGCATTAGAAGGCTTATTACAAACAATGGGTTATATGCATGATGTATTTGAATTAAAAGCAGAACAGTTCGATCATGTTATTAAAATGGGTCGTACACATTTACAAGATGCTGTGCCAATTCGTCTTGGACAAGAATTTAAAGCATACTCCCGCGTACTTGAACGTGACATGAAACGTATCAAGCAATCACGTCAACATTTATATGAAGTAAATATGGGAGCAACTGCAGTTGGTACAGGCTTAAATGCAGATCCAGAATATATTGAAGCAGTTGTAAAACATTTAGCTACAATTAGTGAACTACCACTTGTTGGTGCAGAAGATTTAGTAGATGCAACCCAAAATACGGATGCGTACACTGAAGTATCTGCAGCACTTAAAGTATGTATGATGAATATGTCTAAAATTGCGAACGATCTTCGTCTAATGGCATCAGGTCCACGCGTTGGATTAGCAGAAATTATGTTACCAGCTCGTCAACCAGGTTCATCTATTATGCCAGGGAAAGTAAACCCTGTTATGCCAGAAGTAATTAATCAAATTGCGTTCCAAGTAATTGGTAACGACCATACAATTTGCCTTGCTTCAGAAGCAGGACAATTAGAATTAAATGTTATGGAACCAGTACTTGTTTTCAACTTACTTCAATCTATTAGCATTATGAATAACGGTTTCCGTGCCTTTACAGATAATTGCTTAAAAGGAATTGAAGCGAATGAAGATCGCTTAAAAGAGTACGTTGAGAAGAGTGTAGGAATTATTACAGCCGTGAACCCTCATATCGGCTATGAAGCAGCAGCTCGCGTTGCGAAAGAAGCAATTGCGACAGGGCAATCCGTTCGAGAACTATGTGTGAAAAATGGTGTATTGTCACAAGAAGAATTAGAGTTAATTCTAGATCCATTCGAAATGACACACCCAGGGATTGCAGGAGCAACTCTTTTAAAGAAAAATTAAAAGAAGAGGGGGACAATCCCCTCTTTTTTGTTTACAATATAGAAATGCTATATATGAATAGAGGTAGGGATGTTATGAGTAAGTTTACAGTGGCTTCTAATGGTGCATTAGAAACAACATTAAGAGGAGCAGAAGTATTATCAACACCACTTTTAAATAAAGGGGTAGCTTTCACACAAGAGGAAAGAGAAGAGTTAGGTTTAAAAGGGTTATTACCGCCAGCGGTTTTAACGTTAGAAGAACAAGCACGCCGAGCGTATGAACAATTTAGTTCTCAGCCGGATGATTTATTAAAGAATGTATACTTAACAGCGTTACATGATCGAAATGAAGTGTTATTTTATCGTATTTTAACAGAGCATTTACGTGAAATGTTACCAATCGTATATACACCTACTGTTGGTGTAGCAATTCAAAGATATAGTCATGAATACCGTAAACCACGTGGCATTTATTTATCAATTAACGATCCATCAGGTATTGAAGATGCATTTGCAAATATCGGTGCAACAGCTGAAAACATTGATTTAGTCGTTGTAACGGATGGAGAAGGTATATTAGGAATTGGTGATTGGGGTGTTGGTGGAATTAACATCGCAATCGGGAAATTAGCTGTATATACGGCCGCAGTTGGAATCGATCCTAGCCGTGTATTACCGGTAATTTTAGATGTAGGTACAAATCGTGAGGAATTATTAAACAATCCATTTTATATTGGAAATCGTCACCCTCGTATAACAGGTGAAGCTTACGATGAATTTATTGATACGTTTGTTCAAGCGGTAAATAAACAATTCCCGAAAGCGCTTCTACATTGGGAAGACTTCAGTTCTCGAAATGCACGAAAAATTTTAGATAAATATCGTCATGACGTTTGTACATTTAATGATGATATTCAAGGTACAGGGGCAGTTTCACTTGCTGCTGTATTATCGGCAGTAAAAGCTTCTGGTGTACTGTTAAGTGAACACCGCGTTGTTGTGTTTGGTGCTGGTACGGCTGGAATCGGTATCGCAGATCAAGTAAGAGATGCAATGGTTCGTGTCGGCTTATCAGACGAAGAATCACATAATCGTTTCTGGTGTATTGACCGTAATGGGTTGGTTACAGATAATATGGAAGATCTTCTTGATTTCCAAATTCCATATGCAAGAAAAGAAGCTGAAGTAAGTGATTGGAAACAAAATGATGCTATCGGACTTGCTGAAGTTGTGAAACATGTAAAACCGACAATTTTAATTGGTACATCTACTGTTGCAGGCGCATTTAAAGAGGAAATTATTAAAGAAATGGCTTCTCACGTAGAAAGACCAATCATTTTACCAATGTCGAATCCAACGCCACTTGCTGAAGCGAAACCAGCAGATTTAATCGAGTGGACAGAAGGAAAAGCATTAGTTGCAACAGGAAGTCCGTTTGAACCGGTTACATATAACGGTGTAACGTATGTGATTGGACAGTCAAATAACGCACTTATTTTCCCAGGACTAGGTCTTGGTACAATTGTTGTTCGTGCAAGCGTCATGACGGATGGAATGTTCGCAGCAGCAGCAGAAGCAGTTGCAAGTATGGTAGATACAAGTCAGCCAGGAGCGCCTATTTTGCCAGAAGTTGAAGAGTTACGTAATATCTCTGAACTGGTTGCGATTGAAGTAGCGAAAGTTGCAGTTGCAGAAGGTGTTGCTAGAGAGAACTTAAGTGATGACGATATTAAGATTGCAGTAAAAGAAGCAATATGGGAACCGGAGTATCGCCAAATAAAAGCGGTAGAAAAGGTTAGAATATAGAAATAAAGCCCGTTTATAATTATAAGCGGGCTTTCACTTTTACAATTGAAAAAAAGCATAGGAAGTGGCACCTTTGAATTGGAATCAATTATGGAAGAAAGATATGTATCTTTTAATTATATTAATGGTTGTTGTTCCGATTGCTGGAGAGCTGAATTTTCATCCTTTTAATGATATGTTTCGTGTTAGTTTCGGGACACCGCTTTTCTTCTTTTTATTACTATTTTTAAGAAGAGTGCCAGCAGCAGCTGCAGGTATTCTTGTAGGTATATCTGTAGTCTTATTTCGTGTATGTCTTGACTGGGTATTGCAAGGGTCATTTCATATGACAGAATCATTTTATTTGCGCTATCCCGTTTTCTTTTATTATTTTATATATGGAAGTCTTTTTTCGCTTTGTAGGGTGAATAAGTTTCATCAGAAGCCAATTGTGATAGGATGTCTTGGAATTACAATTGAAATTATCGCAAGTATGTCTGAACTTGCGTTTTATCATATGTTAGTGCTGGGGACAACGATAACAGTTTCTGAAGTGAATAAACTAATTATTATTGCTATTTTCCGTAGTTTCTTTGCACTTGGTTTTTTAAATATGATGAATTTATATGAAACAAAATTAAAAGAATCACAAGTTCGAAAAGAAAATGAAAATATGTTAATGTACCTCTCTAATTTATATGTGGAATCTGTCCATTTGAAAAAAACGTTACAAAATGCCGAGTTAATTACACAAGAAGCATATCAACTATATCGAAACTTACAAGCGAACGATGATTTAAATAGCAAAACAGCATTAAAAATAGCAGGAGAAGTGCACGAAATCAAAAAGGATAATCAAAGAATTTTTGCAGGACTATCTAAACTGTTATTAGATAAAAATGTGGCTGAGTATGTAGAAGGACATGAATTAGCGGAAATGATTGTAAGAATTAATGAGAAGTATGCTGAAATGTTAGAAAAAGATATACGTTTTTCGGAACATATAGAAGGTGAGCATGCAGAATATCATGTGTACACGGTCTTATCCATTTTTAATAACTTAGTTGCAAATGCAGTTGAAGCAATTGAGGGTAGAGGTCTCATTATTATTAAGCTATATAAACGAGATAAACATATATTCTTTGAAGTAATTGACGATGGTCCTGGTATTGCACAGAAGTATAAGAAATTAGTATTTAAGCCAGGATTTACTTCAAAGTATGATCAAGCGGGAACACCTTCAACAGGTATTGGACTTTCTTACATAAACGAAATGGTAACAGAGCTAGGTGGAGAAGTGAGATTAGAAGACCGAGAAACTGGCGGAGGGTGTAAGTTTATCGTTTGTTTACCGGAGTGCAGTTTAAAGCGGGAAGGAGAATGAAGTTGTTTTATTATATCGTAGATGATGATGAAGTTTTCCGCTCCATGCTTTCACAAATTATTGAAGATGGCGATCTTGGGGAAGTAATTGGAGAGTCGGAAGATGGAGCTTTTATTGAAGCGGATCAATTAAATTTTAAAAAAGTAGATATTTTATTTATTGATTTATTAATGCCAATGCGAGATGGGATTGAAACAGTTCGCCATATTGCATCCTCTTTTACAGGGAAAATCATTATGATTTCTCAAGTTGAATCGAAACAGCTTATTGGTGAGGCGTATACACTTGGTGTTGAATATTATATTACAAAACCATTGAATAAAATTGAGGTTATGTCTGTTGTACGTAAAGTAATGGAACGTATTCGTTTAGAGCGCTCTATACATGATATTCAAAAATCATTGAATAACGTTTTTAAGTGGGAACAGCCGCAAGTTCGAAATGAGCCAATGCAGGAAGGAAAAAGAATAGCAGATTCAGGGCGCTATTTATTATCAGAACTCGGTATTGCGGGAGAGAATGGAAGTAAAGATTTACTTAGTATGTTGGAATATTTATATGGACAAGAAAAAGAGCAAACGTTTGAATTTGGATTTCCTGCGCTAAAAGATATCTTTCACCATATAACTATAAGAAAATTAGAGAATATAGCTTCAGATGCAGATATAGATAAGGAGAGAAAAGCATCTGAACAAAGGGTACGTAGAGCGATTTATCAATCGTTAAATCACTTAGCTTCCCTTGGATTAACAGACTTTTCAAATCCGAAATTTGAAAGCTATGCTCCGAAATTTTTTGATTTCACTGTAGTTAGAAAACGAATGACAGAAATGACAAAGGATGAAGTAGCAACTTCTGGCCATATACGAATTAATACGAAGAAATTTATTCAAGTGTTGTATTTTGAGGCGAAACGGTTGATGGAGATAGAGTGAAAAAAGGTGCTTATAAATAAGCATCTTTTTTTGTTAAATCCGTATTTTATATTTTTGCGCATAGCATGTAAAATGTTAGTTAAGAGAAACTGGTTTTAAAGTAAGGAAGTGTCAAAACAATGAGTTTTACAATAAATAAATCGATTATTAAAGAAGTATGCGGAGAAACCTCATATAAAAGAGGCGAAGCTTATTATAAATCAAATAAAGTAATAATAAATCATTATGATGAAAATAAAGAAATTTGCGAGGCGACGGTAAAAGGGAACGAAGATTTTCATGTTACAGTAGAAAAAGCTAAAAAAGGTGATGTTGTTGCGAAATGTAGTTGTCCTTCGTTAGCGTCTTTTCAAACATACTGTCAACATGTTGCGGCAGTATTGATACAAATAAATTATAATCAGCAAACCGGTGGAATGGTGCCTATTAGTAGCGGGAATATGAGTGGAAATGATCAATTAACAAGCGGGATGTTTCATTTATTTGCAGAAAAATCATTAAGGCCAAAAAGTAAACAACACCGTTTTGATACACGTGAAATACTGCATGTTGAATTTATATGTACGCCAGTAGTTACGAAAAATGGTGGGGCACTGCTAGGTATTCAGTTTAAACTCGCCAAGATGTATTTTGTAAATCATATTAGAGAATTTCTTTCCAATGTGGAGAAAAGAGAGTCCTATAATTGTTCGAATGAATTTACATATACACCGGATGTACATAGCTTTAAGCAAGAAACGGATGCGATTATTCAGCAGCTCATTAAAATTTATCATAATGAAAAAATGTATGAGGATACACTGGAAGTACATGCAAAACAAGATGATAGTATGATTTTAATACCACCAGCTTCATGGAAGGATATGCTTTCTTTACTTTCTAAAGTTGAGTTTGTGGGACTTAATCAAGATGGAAAATCTTTTCACGGTTTACAAATTTCAAAAGGGCTACTTCCTTTACATTTTGAGTTTAATAAAGGGAGTAACGGTGGGTTTACACTTTATATTGACGGCTTACAACAAGTAGAAGTAATGGATACGTATAGTTATGCTCTATTTGGAGGGAAACTGTATCAGTTGAACGCTGAGGATTGTAAGCGGCTTATCGAATTACAAAAAATGATGAATCGTTCTAGTAGTAACCAATTGTATATTCCAGCAGATAAGATGGAACACTTTGTAGCAAAAGTTGTACCAGGGTTAATGAAGCTTGGTACTGTGCGAATTGATGAAGTAATATCAGATCGTGTTGAAACGCCTTCGCTAAAAGCAAAATTGTATTTAGATCGAGTGAAAAATCGTTTGTTAGCAGGTCTCGAATTTCATTATGGAAACGTCGTGATTAATCCGTTAGAAGAGGATGGGCAGCCATCTGTTTTTAATCGTGATGAGAAAAAGGAAAAAGAGATTTTAGACATTATGAGTGAAAGTGCCTTCGCGAAAACGGAAGGCGGTTATTTTATGCATAATGAAGAAGCTGAGTATAACTTTTTATATCATGCTGTTCCAACGTTAAAAGGTTTAGTTGATATTTATGCGACGTCAGCAATCAAATTACGAATTCATAAGGGAGACACAGCTCCTCTTATAAGAGTTAGAAGGAAAGAGAGAATTGATTGGTTATCATTCCGCTTTGATATAAAAGGTATTCCAGAGGCAGAAATTAAAGGGGTATTAGTCGCTCTTGAGGAGAAACGAAAATATTATCGTTTAGCAAGTGGTGCTCTACTATCACTTGAGAGTAAAGAGTTTAATGATATTAATCAGTTTATAAAAGAATCTAGTATTCGAAAAGAATTTTTAAAGGGCGAAGAAATAGAGGTCCCTCTTATTCGTAGTGTGAAATGGATGAATTCACTGCAAGAAGGAAACGTATTAAGTTTAGATGAGTCCGTTCAAGAATTGGTAGAGAACATTCAAAACCCTAAAAAGCTGAAGTTTGTGGTGCCAAGTGGCTTAGATGCGATAATGAGAGAGTATCAAACATACGGATTCCAGTGGATGAAAACACTTGCCTATTATCGTTTTGGCGGCATTTTAGCTGATGATATGGGACTGGGGAAAACGTTGCAAAGTATTGCTTTTATAGACTCTGTTTTGCCGGAAATTCGAGAGAAGAAACTGCCTATATTAGTTGTTTCACCGTCGTCCCTCGTTTACAACTGGCTTAGCGAGTTAAAAAAATTCGCTCCACATATTAGAGCAGTTATTGCCGATGGAAATCAAGCAGAGCGCCGAAAAATTTTAAAAGATATAACGAAATTTGATGTTGTCATTACGTCATATCCTTTACTACGAAGAGATATAAGATTATATGCAAGGCCATTTCATACGTTATTTCTTGATGAAGCACAAGCGTTTAAAAATCATACGACGCAAACTGCGAAGGCAGTAAAAACGATTCAAGCAGAGTACCGTTTTGGATTAACGGGAACACCTGTAGAGAATTCATTAGAAGAGCTATGGTCTATCTTCCACGTCGTCTTCCCAGAATTATTACCGGGAAGAAAAGAGTTCGGTGATTTAAGACGTGAAGATATTGCGAAGCGGGTAAAACCTTTCGTGTTAAGAAGGTTAAAGGGTGATGTATTACACGAACTCCCAGAAAAAATTGAGCACTTACAATCATCAGAACTTTTACCAGATCAAAAGAGGCTTTACGCAGCTTATTTAGCAAAGTTAAGAGAAGAAACGTTAAAACATTTGGATAAAGATACGTTACGTAAAAATAAAATTCGGGTTTTAGCTGGTTTAACGAGACTACGGCAAATTTGTTGTCATCCTGCTTTGTTTGTTGATGACTATAAAGGTAGTTCAGCTAAATTTGATCAGCTGCTAGAAATTTTGGAGGAATGCAGAAGTACAGGGAAGAGAATTCTTATCTTTTCCCAATTTACGAAGATGCTTTCGATAATCGGACGTGAATTAAATCGTCAAGCAGTTCCATACTTTTATTTAGACGGGAGTACACCAGCGCAAGAACGTGTAGAGCTATGCAATCGGTTTAACGAAGGAGAAGGGGATCTATTTCTTATTTCGTTAAAAGCTGGTGGCACAGGAATAAATTTAACAGGTGCAGATACAGTTATATTGTACGACTTGTGGTGGAATCCAGCTGTTGAACAACAAGCAGCGGATAGAGCGTATCGAATGGGACAAAAAAATACAGTGCAAGTGATTAAGTTAGTAGCACATGGAACAATTGAAGAAAAAATGCACGAGTTACAAGAGAGTAAGAAAAATTTAATCGCTGAAATTATCGAACCGGGAGAAGAGAAGTTATCTTCTATTACGGAGGAAGAAATCCGCGATATTCTTATGATTTAATATGGAAAAAGCTATGCTTTCATAGAGATGAAAGC
>NZ_JBFPJH010000454.1:0-2319 GCF_040838255.1 Bacillus sp. C30
CTGATTAATAATCCTGCTGATAATAAGAAGCCGAAAATCGTATTTGTCATCGCTGTTGATTTCATTGCGATGCGCATATATCCGGGATCCTTTGCTCCTTTTTGGAAACTTTGAATTGCAGAGATTGGCTTTCTCAAACCTAGGAACATAACTAATGCCCAAGGGCTTAAATAACCCATCAATACAATTACCACGATCCATGAATAAGCAATGAAAAAGGCTACAGCTAGTGTTACTACTGCTTTCTCTCTTCCAAGGAGGATTACTAATGTCTTTCTTCCACCTTTAATATCTTCTTCGATATCTCGGATATTATTCGACATATTGATTGCACCAACTAAAATTCCAATTGGAATGGAAATCAATACACTTTCAATCGTTATAGTATTCGTTTGAATAAAGAAAGCAATGAGTACAAAACATGTCCCCATTAACAATCCAGAAACTAGTTCTCCAAAAGGAGTGTACGCAATTGGTAATGGACCACCTGTATATAAATAGCCAACCGCCATCCCAATTAAACCAATGACGACTAACCACCAGCTGCTATTCATACAAATATAAACTCCAATAATTGCTGCTACCACATACAATAAAAGCGCAACTGTTAACACATTTTTTGGTTTCAATCCATGACGGACAATTCCACCACCGATGCCAACAGAATCAGCGGTATCTAATCCACGTTTGAAATCATAGTACTCATTAAATAAGTTCGTTGCTATTTGCAATGCTAAACATGCAACCATCATCGCAATAAATAAAAGCCAATGAATGTCTGTAACATACAGTGATGCTACTGTTCCTAAAATTACAGGAGAAAACGTCGCCGTTAATGTATGCGGGCGCGTCATCTTCCATATTAATTTAGCGGAACTAATTTCTTTTTCTGTCCCCATAACTCTGTTCAATCTCCCTACCTTTTAAGTATAAATGACTAGCAGTATCTTTCTATTTTCTGCTTCACATCTATTATATCAAAAAAAGAATTGGTGATAGAACTGTAATGCTCTTGCATGCACCATAACTTTGCATCAAAGTATCGTTTTTTCTAATATAGGGTACAGCCACATGTCCATCAACTTAAGAAAACAGATTCACCCCAAAACGAAAAAATGAGCTTAATTCTCCTATATAACTGTCGAGAGATAAAATTTTTGTTTTGGTGGTGATTCAAAATAGTAGCTTGATGGCGATCGGACTGACCCCCTAATACTTTATTTTAATACTGACTCTTTTCATGAAATAAAACTCAGTTATCAGTCTAAACCATTTTTTAACTCTAACAATAACAAGTATGCTTCTTTACCTTTCAGATAGTCTCTATTATTCTAATTTCTTCATTTCTTTCAGCCATGCTATCTCCTTTTCTGAAGCATTTTCTATTTTATACAATTCATAGCTACCCTTTATCTCATCTATCACTACAAATTCAACTTCATTTCGAACATAGCTTTTAGTTTTCCCCTTTTTATAACCATTAACATTATCTAATATAGTTTCTCCACTATCTTTTTTATATAAATTATAGCTAACAGGTGGACGGCCAATTACATACTTATTATCAGAAAATCCGACTATATCATCCCTCCCTAATCCTGTCGAAACACTCCAGACAAAAATAATCTGAAATATAGAACAAACAACAATACCGTATATGAAAAAAAATAGGATTGATTTAAAAAATAACTTTAAAGATATCCTGCCCAAAAACATTCCCTCCCATTTCACCTCGGGATAGCAAGAACAAAACGTGAATTTTGTACGCTAAGAAACCGAATTTTTTAGATTGTTGAACTCAATCCCCGTCAGTGCCATAAGAAAAAGGGTTACCGCAGTAACCCTTTTTCTTATAATACACGTCATTTTGGGAAGCTACGGATGAATAAAGTCACTCTATGAAATTTCCCACAATCTTTTAACTTCCACCAATTCCTGCCCGTTGAATTCCATTCTATATATATCTGGTTTTGATGTCTGAAGTAAAAAATTCAAATCATACTTACTGTCATAATACCCCATCATCAAAGTCATTACAGCTCCATGAGTGCCTAATACTACTTTCTGTCCTCGATAGGTGTTTAATAATTCTTTTAAGACTTTTATAGCACGTTTCTGACAGTCGACATTAGACTCTCCTCCCGTTAAAGCAAAGTCGGGGTCTAAAAATGACTTTTTTATCAAAGGAAATAATTCTTTATCCGACATTCGTTCCTCTTCAGCAATAAAGATTCTCTCTTTTAAGTCTTCAAATACTAAAACTTCTTGTCCTATTTGCTTCGCTAACTGCTGAACAGTTAGAATTGAACGATTGTATGG
>NZ_JBFPJH010000455.1:0-2298 GCF_040838255.1 Bacillus sp. C30
TAGTTATTGTTTACAAATGTTATGTATGATAAATACAAGTATTTATAAAGAAAATAACGGTCAAATCATAGGAACCGGTGGTTTTTATATAGGAGAGAATAGCCTGGAGAAAACATCATTGATAGCATTTCATGATTATTTTCAAGAAAGGCCTTTGCTAGATATAGTAGAATTCATTCAGGTCCCCCTAGAATTTGATACTATTTATCAATCTTCCAAACACCATAAATGTAATTCTACCTTTCAAGTAGAAAGGAATTCAGGTTTTGGCGTTATAATTATGAATGCTTGGCGCGATTCTTCCATTCAGCACATAGAAGTTCGTAATTACTTACATTCAATTATCGCTAACAATATAAATCAAATTCATGAATATGATTCTCAAAAAAAAACAAATAGTAAAAGCTGTTTGAAAGACATAGATCATCAAGTCAATATTCCAAAAAGAAAACGTCCCGAATTTAAAGAACCACTTGTTATAAAAGCTACTCAGTATACAGAAGCTACAACAAAATGGTTAATGAATATCTTAGAAAAAGAAAATATACCTTTTCAAGTTAAATGGGTTCCATTTGAAAACTATCTTAAGGATGAAAAACTTAATGAACAAGTTGATCTTTTTATTCATGGTGAAGTATTCGAGATGAACCAAGAGATATCATTTTATTATTTTTTAACAGCTAGATATTCACCATTGGCTAAAGTTTTAAAAACAAATAAATCACTAAGAAAACAACTATCTAAATACAAACATACACATTTTGAAGAGTGGTCTTTATTAAATAAGAATCTTGAAAAAGAACTGATAGAATCCTCTATTATGATTCCCTTATACTATGATACACGTCAAATTCCTTTTTCATCAGATTTAACGAATATTAAGATGAAATATTTTGGGTATGTGGATTTTTCTCAACTTTGGATAAGACCTTTAATTTGAAATTCACAAGAAACCTAATCCACTTGTAATAATTATCCCCCTAAAAAATTTCCTAATGTCAAAGGTAAATTTTTTAGGAATACAGATACATCGCTATCAGTTCAATTAAACTGGTATCCTAGAGTCACCAAATTAAAAAATAAATAACACCATCTCCATTTTCCAATATTTTGAAGTACTCCCAAAACAAAATTATTATCTCTCAACAGATAACTATGAGAAGTTAGCTCATTTTTTCATTTTTGGGGAACCATCGATTTTTTAGCTTGATGGGCATGCGGCGAGACCCAATGCCCATCAAGCTAAAAAATTGTTTCCATAAAACGAAAAAACGCTATTCTCTTTGTAGAAATATAGAAAAGATGGCGTTTTAGTTGAATCCTATTATGTCAAATGAACTGAATCTTTTCGTACAAGAGCTACAATACTTTTTATCTCCAGTAATCCTACAAGATATCGCCAAACAAGTTGGCTTTGTACAGTGATCTAGTAAGGATCAAGCAAATGAACTCATTGCCCTTTGCGTATGGCTCAGTCAAGAAATTGCTAGGACATCACTTGCATAATTGTGCAGTCAGTTAAAAGTTTCCACTGTGGTACTTATGAGCTCAAAAGGACTGAATCAACGCTTTAATTCAGCAGCTGTCGCATTTCTTCGAGAAGTCTTTACTTCTCTTCTCACACAAAAACTCTGCTCAAATCACTCACTTTCTGCACACGCGATCTCTGCTTTTAATCGTATCCGTATTTTAGATGCAACAGTGTTTCAACTACCTGACCATTTCGCTACTGACTATCGAGGTTCAGGTGGGAGTAGTAATACGGCAGACGTGAAAATCCAATTAGAATATGATTTACTTAATGGTTAATTTCTTAACGCGCAGCTTGGACCAGGAAAGAATAATGATAAAGCAGGCGATTTGTGTTTACGTGATCTTGGTTACTTCGATTTAGGAGACTTACAAACTATTCATGATAAAGGGGCCTACTACATCTCGCGGTTGAAGCTGAATACACGGATTTATATCAAGAACCCTGAGCCAGTTTTGAGCATTAGGCTTACTTTTCCCAAAAAACTTTATGGACTTATAGCTAGCTTTATTATCTCTATTTACAAGGAACTGGCTATGACAACTACATTAGGTTGTTCAATTTTGAACTACTTGATTCCCTTGATAAGATACAAACAAATCTTTGACAATTATAGCCTCACCCATTTTTTATGCATTCCCCTTTCTTTTTTTCATCTATATAATTATTTTGCATAAAGGCAACTTTCAGGCAAAAAAATATAATATGAATGTAAATTCATACCTAAGTTTCCTCAGAGAAACTTTTTTATATGAGTCAAATTATAT
>NZ_JBFPJH010000456.1:0-2280 GCF_040838255.1 Bacillus sp. C30
CTTTATTATTTATTGTAACTATAACGCCTGGTGCACCATTTACTATTTTGAAATCAACACTATACTTTTCTGGCAATCGTTTTGCAATTCCAAAGAACAAACGTATAATTTTATCTGCAGAATAAATCGGATTAATTGCAGTTGTAACTTTACCACCACCATCTGCTTTAAATATCGCATCTGTTTTTAAAACTTCTAACATGCCTTCTGCATCCCCACACTGTAATGATGATACAAACTTTTCCACATAGGCAGCCATTTTCTTCGTACTTAATGTTGATTGCTTCGGCTTATCTAAAATACTTTTTCGTGCGCGTTGAAAGATCTTCCGGCAATTCACACTACTCTTATCAACAATTGAAGCTATTTCCTCGTAGTCATAACTGAAAACCTCTCTTAATATAAAAACAACCCTTTCTACCTCAGACAATTGTTGTAAAAGTAATAAATATGCCGTAGAAATTGATTCTTTCATTACAAATGACTCTACTGGCTCATCAGACTCTTCCACAAATGGCTCTGGTAACCACATCCCTACATATACATTACGTTTATGCGCTGCCGAACGTAATGTATCAATTGAACGATTTGTCGCCATTTTACACAAATATGCTTTCATATTTTCTATAGATTGAACATCCTCTATATTATTTACCGCGATAAATACGTCATGAACGATATCTTCAGCGTCCATAACACTCCCAAGGATTCTATATGCTAATGAAAATAATAATGGTTGATACGCTTCATATAATTGCTCCGTTTCCATGATGAACTGCCTCACTTTCTAATTGCTTTAAAATGTGTAACGCTGCACGTTTCCCGCTTGCTACCGCAGCATCAGCTAATATTTCGTCATGCCCAGCCCAATCTCCTGCAACGTATACACCTGTCATTTCAGGTATATTAGGACCCGGATTTTCAACTCGGCCAATATGAGAAAAATCATGTACTACCGTTATTTTCGGTAAATATTGCTTTGCAACAACTTCTCTTTTCCAATTAGGATGTAGCAACTCCATCGTATTTTCTAACTGTTCTTGATCATCATGAAAATGATTTATCTCTAGCATAGGATTATGGTACTTAATTACACTCACTACAATTGCTCCATCTTCACTTAATTTGGCTGCTCTTGATTGATTCGTGAAAAATATAGGTTGATCTAACCCTAATGCAAATTGATGTGTAGGATTGGTTAAGCGTCTTAAACCAATATCTAATGCAGCGACGGTAACCCGTACCGATTGTTCACTCCATCTATACAAACTTGTTCCTTCTGCACCTTTTATTATTTTACAAGCTTCTTTCGGTGGAATCGTCACGACAACTGCATTAACTTTAAATACTTCATCATCCGAACAACGAATTTTTTGTATACCTTCACAATTTTCTACTTCCAATACATGCTTACTAGCCTGAAATTGCACCCCAACATTATTCGCTATATCTCTTAATTTTGTTATTATCGTCTCCCAACCACCATCTACATAAAATACTCCTTCTTTTATTGAAAGCTGTATTTGCGTTAGTACAGATGATGCTAACTGTATTGTAGGAGCAAACGTATATGTTGTTGTTCTGCATAACGCATAAAATATATTTCGAACCATTGGATCTTTTATTTCTTTTTCTGCCCATGTAGATAAACTCATTTTTTGAACTTCTCCTACATCTAATTTCCCTAAATGAATCATAAGACGAGAGAATTGTACTTTTGCAGACCATGAAAGTAACGGTGTTGATAAAATGGAGCGAAAATCCGTTGGGATAGTATATACGTCATCTTTCCATATTCCGTGTGCTTTCGTGGACGGCATTCCTCCCGTAAGTTTCATACCAAGCTCGTTAAATGTTAAGAACGCTTCTCCTCCGCGGTATAAAGCGTGTGCTCCAAGGTTCATATATATGCCATTTTTATTTATTGTCATCGCTCTGCCACCAAAACGACTTGATTTTTCTAATACAACAACTTTCCTTCCTTCTTTCGCTAAATATATAGATGCTGTTAACCCTGCAAGCCCCCCGCCAACAATTGCTACATCAAAATTTTTCATAATAAAATCCCTCCTTATCATTCTAAATACAAGACGAACGATGAAGGAAGGATGTGACAAAAAAATATATTATTAAGTTAGCTACTTTATTTAATTTTGGCGATCCGATCATATTGCATACGAAATAACTCAATAGCAAACGGAATGTCCTCTTCACTCTTTATAAAATAACTAATCCATCCTGATTCGGGTAATACATGGTGTGGTTGAACTGATCCTTGAT
>NZ_JBFPJH010000457.1:0-2279 GCF_040838255.1 Bacillus sp. C30
CATTTAAGGATTACACATTAAATTGGTTCCGTAGCACATGGCCTTTAATGACTCTCGGGAATGCGCTCCTCCCCTCAACGCTTGTTGGAACACTTCCAGTCGGATTGCTTCTTTACCAAAATGGTACTATTGAACCAGCAGAACTTATTATCTCATTAACTTTATCGATGGGATTAATTCATCCGCTCATACAATTGACAACTTTCGTTAATGATTTTAAATCTATCGAATATGCAGTGAATGACACAAAGGACTACTTACATCTAGAAGCATTATCGGTTGCCCCTACTTACAATCTAGTACCAACTCACTTTCAAATAGAGATGAATCATGTTGCATTTGGTTACAACGAAGAACATACAGTTATCCGCGATCTATCGTTAATTATTCCTGAGCGTAACTATACCGCACTTGTAGGTCCGTCTGGTAGTGGTAAATCCACTATCGCTCGGCTCATAACACGCTTTTGGGATGTATCTGATGGAAGTATCAACATTGGTGGCATCAATATTAAAGATATTCATCCAAACGATTTCAGTAAGATGATTAGCTATGTTGCACAAGATAATTTTCTTTTCCGTACAAGTATATTAGAGAATATTCGCATGGGGAATCCCAATGCTTCAGACGATGAAGTTTTCCATGCAGCTCGCCTTGCTCGTTGCGATGAATTTATTAAATCATTACCAAATGGCTATCAAACGGACTCTGGTGAAGCTGGAAAAAAACTATCTGGCGGTGAAAAGCAGCGTCTTGCGATTGCTCGTGCTATTTTAAAGGATGCACCAATTATTATTTTAGATGAAGCAACAGCGTTCACAGATCCTGAAAATGAAGCTGAAATTCAAAAAGCATTTAATGAGTTAGCTTCAAATAAAACACTAATTGTTATTGCTCATCGATTATCAACGATTAAACACGCTGATCAAATTGTCGTCTTACAAAGTGGCAATGTTCATACTATGGGTACCCATGACCAGCTCTTACAAAGTAATAATTTGTATCAAAAACTATGGCGAGCACATATTGGTGCAAGTAAAAAAGACATTCAATCAGACTATGTAACTAAGGAGGGACATTCCAATGTTTAAGATTATAAAACGAATTCTGAATTGGACCGGTCCTTATAAAAAGCGCGTATATCTTGGGTTCGTCTTCTCATTTTTCCAAGCTATTTGTATTGCTTTACCCATTGTCATCTCTGCTAAGGGACTGCAATATATGCTCGATGACTATCATGGTACAAAAGAATTAACTTCACAAACAATTTGGTTACTCCTTTTATTTATGGTGATAGCAATTTTAGGACGATTCCTCTTTTCTTATTTAAAAGCTGTTTATCAAGAGAGTGTCGGTTATGAACTCGCTGCATCACATCGCATTCAGCTTGGGAACACATTAAAAGGAGTTTCACTCGGTTTTTTCAATAAGTACCTTACAGGTGATATTAATGGTATTGTAACTACCGATTTATCATTTGTGGAAATGATGGCAATGAAAATGATTGATATTGTTGTAAACGGTTATATCATGACATTTACAATGATTTTATTCTTATTGTTCTACAATCCCATTATGGCACTTATTGCAATTGCTGGCGTTATACTATCTATGATCTTTTTACAATTACTACAAAAACATAGCCGGAAAAAGGCACCCGTACATCAACAAAGTCAACATGAACTCGTTAACAATACACTTGAATACTTACGTGGTATGTCGGTTGTAAAAAGCTTCAACCAAGAAGGTATAGCATCACGAAATATTAACAAGGCCTTTAAAAATAGTAAAAATGTTAACATTGAAATTCAAAAGTCATTCGGTATTTATAATGTCGGTCACCGTATGGGGCTGAAGCTTGCATCAGTTTTACTTGTTCTCGTTGCTTCGTCACTTGTTTTATCCGGTGATATGGAGTTTTCTGACCTGATCTTAATCACACTATTTTCTTTCGTTATGTTTGATAGTATTAAACCAATTAGTGATGCCACACACGTTCTTGAAACAGTTGACAATATGCTAGATAAGCTGGATGCTATTGAACAAACAGAATTTGTCGATACAAAAGGTAAAGATATACATTTAAAACATTTTGATATCACGTTCGATCATGTTTCATTTAGCTATAGTGATCGCCCAATTATCCAAGATGTATCACTTCATATAAAAGAAGGAACAACAACTGCAATTGTCGGTCCGTCTGGTTCTGGTAAAACGACACTATGTAACTTAATCGCTCGTTTTTATGATGTAGATAAGGGGGCTATTACAATTAATGG
>NZ_JBFPJH010000458.1:0-2275 GCF_040838255.1 Bacillus sp. C30
AATATATACAAAAATAATAATTGTAAAAAAAATCCACTCCCCATACTTACTAGTTCTTTCAATGCACCTTACCCCTAAACTGCATGGTATATTATCTCAAAAAGAGAAGATAATAATAAATAAATCCATTAAAGAATGGGAGCTCTCAAAAAATGAAACGCAAAATAATAACTTTCTTTACGCTTATATGTTTAGCACTACCAATGCAAGCTAGCGCATACACATTTCAATCACTACCAATTGCGTCAAAGTCTAAACAGTGGTATATCGAAATTGACAAATCTCATAACTCAAACAAGCAAGCGGCGCAACCAAAACACGGTGTATATGATACATATAGTTTATTCGTAAAAAACATCGGTAATGATGTCTCAAATGTATCAGTGGAAATACTTGATAATAACCCTACATCTAAAGCTACTTTTAATCCTACTACAATAAATAACAACGTTTCAAAAAGTCATACAAGCTTTGACTACATGGTATTCCCATTAGACTTTAATAGCCATAATTTCAAAGTTGTCATTACTTGGGAAGAAAAGAATTTCTCTTACAACGGTCATCCAGTAAATGAGGGTAAAAAAATGAAGCAAACATTTGTGTTTAATGAAGAGTAAGTCCTAATTTGATTAGGGCTTACTCTTTATTTACAAAACCCGATTGAATTGCTTCTGTCACTTCTTTTGCAATATGTATTTTTGTAGCGTCTACACAGATTTTTTTGTCCCAAACATGTACGGAAGACTCTTCATTAGACAAATGCTTAATTAAGATGAATCGATTATATGTCATTTTATTTTCTATAGGAGTAGCAATATACACCGTAAAATTCTTTGCTTCAAATACCTTTTCTTCCAAAACGTATTTACATCTCAACTCTGCTACTACTAAATCATTTAGGTTTTCTATAGTCATATACCATATCCCCCTTTTAGCCTACATAATCAATCGAATCGCCGAATACTTGGTACAGACAATGCCATTCCAATTGTTATGAGTACTAAAATAGCTAGCATTATAATTGTTATCTTTCCACCTATTACAGTAGCTAACCAGCCTACAACCACATATCCTAATGGTAATAAAGCAAATGAACCTAACATATCAAGGCTTGCCACTCTTCCAAATGCTTCTTCTGGTACAAGCTCTTGTAAACTTGTTTCCCAAATGAGCCCAAATATCATAATACCGAATCCTTCAATTGCCATTAAAGCTATTAAGGCAGGCGCCCAAGAAACGAAAGGCATAATTAATAACGCCATTCCACTAATTAAAACACCACCATACGCAAGTAATCCTCTCTTATGCCACTGCTGCCTCCCACCAAAAATTAGTGCTGCAATTACAGCTCCACCGCCAGAAGCGGCCATTCCTAAGCCATAAATGTAAGCTTCAAAATGATGATGAACATTAAACAGCCACGGAATTAACACAACTATAATTCCCGCATAACAAATATTAACGAAAGAAAAGACTAGAATGGTAATCCACAACCACGGATGACTTTTTAGAACAAGAATCCCTTCCATAAAATCTTTTTTGTAATTGACTTTATTCCTTTCAAATTTCTGTACTTTATTAAACTTTATTTCTTTTAAAAATAATAAACATAAAAATGATAGCAAGTACGTTATTGCATCCAATCCAAATCCTATTCCGGCGGATGTAACTGAAACGATTAATCCTCCAAGCGCTGGTCCAATTAGTCGTATTCCTTGATTACTCATTTGCGTTAATGCGTTAGCTGCATTTCGAATTTCCGGTACAAATACTTTTGCTCTTACAGCCGCATACGCCGGCTGAAATATTCCTTCCATAAGCCCATATAATGCTACGAGTACATATAGAAGTGGAATTGTTAAAACGTCCATAAATATCAGTGTTGCAAGTAATAGCATTAATATGCAGCGGATTATATCTGTAAATAACATCAATTTCACCCGGTCAATTCGATCTACGACTAATCCAGCAAACGGTAACGCAAGAATATTAGGAAGCATGTACATTGCCATAGTCATTCCCATTACAACTGTTGAACCAGTTAATGAATAAACAACGATAGGCAGAATAACCATCGTTATTGAACTGCCTAATGTCGAGAGTAATTGTCCGATCCATAAAAACTTAAAGTGTGGTGATACTTTAACTGGTAATAATAATTTACCGACATAACCTAAATTTTTCTCTGTTGGTATTTCTCCTTGCATAGCTCTCTCCTCTTTTCAAATTAAGTTAATATCCGGTTACAAAAACAGAAAATTCAATCTTTTATACC